>JAUWPF010000026.1 GCA_030611745.1 Chloroflexota bacterium
TCTTCCTTTGCTTCTTCCTCCACCCCCAGTTTAGGCACCTGGGCAGCTTCATCAGCGAAGGTTACCTTTTCCTCCTCATTAATCACCTCGATAGCGAGCCCCAGGCTTTGCAACTCTTTAACCAGAACCTTGAATGACTCAGGCACGCCGGGTTGGAGGATATCCTCATTCTTGACTATCGCTTCATAGGTCTTGGCCCTGCCGATGACATCATCTGACTTAATTGTCAACATTTCCTGGAGGTTATGGGCAACACCATAGCCCTCCAGTGCCCAGACTTCCATTTCACCAAAGCGCTGCCCCCCGAATTGAGCCTTACCACCAAGAGGCTGCTGGGTAATCAGGGAATAGGGCCCGGTAGAACGAGCATGGACCTTATCCTCAACCAGATGAATTAGTTTCATCATATAGATATTACCCACTGTTACCGGGTGGTCGAATGGCTCACCAGTGCGCCCATCGCGGAGGATAACCTTGCCGACGATAGGTGATGGGAGATTTCTTTCACCGGCCGTCTTTTCCACGGTCTGCTCCAGCTGCTCCCGGTCAAGCTCACGGCTGGCTATACCCAGGTCTTCCAGCCACAGGCGGAGACAGACATCCCTCGCTTCTCCAGCATAACTACCGTCGAAAACCTTCTCCCCATCGTAGCCATGACCCTGGAGCCATGTCTTAGCCAGCTCCAGCCGGACGGTAGGGCTACCATTACCGGGGCCCGGGCTAACCGCTCCCGCCTTCTGAACCAGCCAGGCCAGGGCCAGGGCATCCTCAATAGCAACATCATCAGCGCCATCAAAGACAGGGGTGATTACCTTGAGATTCAAAAGCTGAGCCGCCCGGCCGAGATGAGCCTCCAGGACCTGACCGATATTCATCCGTGATGGAACACCTATAGGGTTAAGAATAATATCCACCGGCGTCCCGTCAGAAAGGAAGGGCATATCCTCCGCCGGGGCAATGATAGAGATAACCCCCTTATTGCCATGCCGCCCGGCAAGCTTATCACCTACAGAAGCCTTACGCTTCTGAGCAACCCAGACCTGCACCCACTGATTAACACCGGCAGACAGGTCATCACCAGCATCGCGAGAAAAGACCCTGACATTAATCACCTTTCCCCATTCACCATGGGGTACCCGCAGGGAGCTATCCTTCACCTCCCGGGCCTTTTCGCCGAAGATAGCCCGCAGCAGTTTTTCCTCAGCCGATAGCTCGGTCTCCCCCTTGGGGGTAATCTTACCTACCAGGATATCGCCCGAGCTTACCTCAGCACCAATGCGGACAATACCAGTTTCATCAAGCTCGCGCAGGCTTTCCTCACCGGCATTGGGTATATCTCTGGTAATCTCCTCAGGACCCAGTTTGGTGTCCCGGGCCTCTATCTCATGCTTCTCAATATGAATGGAGGTAAACTTATCCCGCTCAACCAGGCGGCTGTTAATGATAATCGCATCCTCAAAATTGTAGCCCCCCCAGCTCATAAAGGCACAGAGAACATTCTGACCCAGAGCCAGTTCCCCCTGGTCAGTAGCCGAGCTATCAACCAGGATAAAGCCCGGTTCCACCCGGTCACCCCTGTCTACTACAGGACGCTGGTTAATGCACGTCCCCTGGTTCGTGCGTACGAACTTCCTCAGCGGATATACATCCTTTTCACCATCACCCCCGGTAACTACAACCTCTGAACTGGTAACCGAGGTCACCACCCCTGCATTCCGGGCAAAGAGTACCTGACCACTGTGCTTGGTAGCTTCTGCTTCCATGCCGGTAGCCACCAGGGGCGCTTCAGGACAGAGCAGCGGCACTGCCTGCCGCTGCATATTGGACCCCATCAGGGCACGGTTAGCGTCGTTATGCTCAAGGAAGGGTATCAGCGACGTGGCAACACTGACTATCTGTTTAGGCGACACATCCATCAACTGTATCTTATCCTGCGCTTCTATCAGGTAGGAGTCGCCCAGCCTGGCTTCAACCCTTTCGTCCACGAACTCGCCTTTTTCATCAAGCCGGGCATCAGCCTGAGCAATAATATATTCATCCTCTTTATCCGCCGTCATATAGATGACCTCGTTGGAAACGAAGGGTACTACCTTTATCACTCTGGGCGATAGACGGGACAACCCGGCGAAAATCTCGGGAGTAACAGCAGCCCCGCCTTGAGCGATGGTATTACCCTCATCATCAAGCACTGCCTCCCTGATTTTCCTGCCGACCAGGGTACCATCTGTATTCTCCACCTCGGTAATAACCTTACGGTACGGCGTTTCAATAAAGCCATACTGGTTAATCTGGCCATAAGTAGCCAGGGAGCCAATAAGCCCAATGTTGGGCCCCTCCGGTGTCTCAATGGGGCAGATCCTACCGTAGTGCGAGTAGTGGACATCGCGAACGTCAAAGCCCGCACGCTCACGGGACAGCCCTCCCGGCCCCATTGCTGAGAGGCGGCGCTTGTGGGTCAGCTCCGCCAGCGGGTTGGTCTGGTCCATAAATTGTGATAACTGAGAGCCGCCGAAAAATTCTCTCACTGCCCCCACTACCGGGCGGATGTTGACCAGGGCGCTGGGAGTAACCGCCTCGGTGCCAATAATGCTCATCCGTTCCCTGACCAGTCGCTCCAGGCGCAACAGCCCGATGTGGACCTGGTTCTGCATCAGTTCACCAACCGTGCGCACCCGCCGGTTACCGAGATGGTCAATATCATCGGGCTTATCCTGAGCATTATTAACCATAATGGTATGCCTGACTATCTCGACAACATCTTCTCTTACCAGAGCGCGCCGGGTCAGGGGAACATCGTGCCGCAGCCGTTTACTGAGCTTATAGCGTCCTACTTCTCCCAGGTTGTAACGCTGAGGATTGAAGAACAGATTATCAACTAGTTTCCTGGCGTTATCAATACCGGGAGGGTCACCAGGACGCATCTTCTTATAGATATCAATCAAAGCTCCTTGCTCATCCTTGACCAGTGGCTCCCGCTCAATAGTCGACCTGATAAACTGGTGCTCAGGCGAGTCGTCCTCGGGAAATAGACTTAATAGCTCAGCATCGCTCGCATAACCAATAGCACGCAGCAGTGTAGTAACCGGGATCTTTCGCTTCCCATCAATCTTGGCTGAGATTACATCCCGGTTGCTGGTCTCAAATTCCAGCCAGGCACCGTGGGTGGGAATTAGCTTGGCATAGCACAACCCGCGTCCACTGCTGGCATCTTCCTCAACGGTGAAATAAACACCCGGGGAACGCAGCAGCTGGCTCACTACCACCCGCTCCGCACCACTGGTAATGAAGGTGCCGTTGGCCGTCATTAGCGGGATATCACCGAAAAATATATCCTGTTCCTTGATTTCCCCCGTTTCTTTAATAAGGAGGCGCGCCCGGACATAGAGGGGAGCCGAGTAGGTCAGGTCCCGCTGGCGACATTCAAGCTCAGTGTGATGAGGCTGGCGAAATTCATAGTCAACGAAGCTAAACTCCAGCCTGTTGCCGGTGAAGTCTTTAATCGGGGATATCTCCTCCAGCAAGTGCTGCAACCCCTTTTCCTGAAACCAGCGGTATGAATCCAGCTGGACCCTGATTAGATTAGGCACCTCCAGCACCTGAGGTAACCGGGCATAGGATTTTCTGGACACAGGAAGCATCTTTTTCTCAACGTGGGCTGGCGACATGAAAACCATTCTTATCTACTCCTTAAACAAACATGCACTCGCACTAGTCTGACGCTAATGCCAAACAAAACCGTGGCCAAATTGGGGATGTAATAAATGAAATACTAAGGGGGCATAGTTACAAAACTACATAATACTACCATCTTGTTAATTTGTCAAATTTTTCCCCAATACAAATAAGCCAGAAGAGGGATGCTTTTGTTAACTTTCTTGTTTTCAGGGAAGGGTTGTGTTATGATGCGAGCAGGCGAAGATGACCACAGAGAAACAGAAAGCGCTGGAATTGGCTCTCAGCCAGATTGAAAAGCGGTTTGGTGAAGGTTCAGTGATGAAGCTGGGGGAAACTGCCACCACAATATCGGTGGGGGTTATCTCCACAGGTGCGCTGAGCCTGGACCTGGCTTTAGGTATTGGCGGCATCCCCAGGGGACGGATTACAGAAATCTTCGGTCCTGAGTCATCGGGGAAGACTACTTTAGCCCAGCACATAATCGCCGAAGCGCAGAAGCAGGAAGGCATCGCTGCTTATATTGATGCCGAGCACGCCCTGGACCCAAGCTACGCTGCCAACTGCGGGGTTAATATCGACGAACTGCTCATCTCCCAGCCCGATACCGGGGAACAGGCCCTGGAGATTACCGAGGCGCTGGTCAGGAGCGGGGCTATTGACGTAATCGTTATTGATAGCGTCGCTGCCCTGGTACCAAGGGCTGAGATTGAGGGGGAGATGGGAGACACGCACGTTGGTTTACAGGCACGCCTGATGTCACAAGCACTGAGAAAGCTGGCCGCCGCAATCGGCAGGTCAGGAACCGCCGTGGTATTTCTCAACCAGCTGAGGGAAAAGGTGGGCATCGTCTTTGGCAATCCCGAGGTGACACCAGGGGGCAGGGCCCTGAAATTTTACAGCTCGGTAAGGATAGACCTGCGGCGCAAGGATGTTATCAAGCAGGGAACCGAGATAGCAGGCAATCATGTCAGGGCCAGGGTAGTCAAGAACAAGGTTGCTCCCCCTTTTAGAAGTGCTGAGTTTGACATCATGTTTGACCATGGCATAAGCCGGGAGGGTAATCTCATTGACCTCGGTGTAGACCTGGGGATAGTAAAGAAGAGTGGTGCCTTTTTCTCCTATGGTGAGATTCGCCTGGGGCAAGGCAGGGAAAGTGCCAAGCAGTACCTGAGCCAGAATCCTGAGCAAGCTCAGGAGATTGAGCAAAAGGTCAGAGCCTCAGCCGTCATCAGCCATCCTTCCCCTATCCTTGATTAAAGGCATCTTGAGATAGGTAAATTAGGAAAAGAACGGCCAGGGCTGAGGTATAGACCTCAGCCTTTTGTTTTGAAATGGAGCGTGACGTGTCAGTGACCAGGATTAGTGCCATCCGTGCCGGGCGGGGACGGAGAAAGCGGCTAAATATATTTCTAGACGGCAGGTTTGCTTTCAGCCTGGAGGCTGAGGTGGCGGCAAAGGAAGGGCTCCAGGTTGGGCAGGAACTATCCAGCCGTCAGGTCGAGCTGCTCCAGGGGTCTGACCGCTTCCATCGCTGCCTTAACGCCGCTCTCCACTACCTCGGCTACCGGCCGCGCAGTGAGTCCGAACTCAGAGAGCGGCTCAGCCAGCGCAATTTTGATGCTGATACCATTAATGCCGTACTCGCCAGACTAAAGGAGCAGGGGCTGGTGGATGATGCCTCTTTTAGTAAGTTCTGGCGGGACAACCGCCAGTCATTCAGCCCCCGCAGCCAGTGGCTGACCAGGCTGGAGCTGAGGCAGAAGGGGGTCAGCAACGACATCATTGACCAGGCGACCGGCAGTATTGATGACGAGGATAGTGCCTATCAGGCAGCGCTGCTCAAGACTCATGGCCTGCTTCCATCTGACTACCAGAGCTTCCGCCGCCGTCTGGGTGGATATCTCAAGCGACGCGGCTTTGGTTACGGAGTGATAAACCATACTATGGAACGGGTATGGCAGGAAGTGAACAAAAACTACGACGAAAAGGAGCTGAAATATGGGCATAGAAACAGTAACCACCATCCTCTTTAGCTTCAGCGTTCTCATCATCGGCGTAATACTCGGGGGCACAGTTACCTTCTTTTCGCGGCGAATGCTGATTAGCCGGCAAATGCGCATTGCCGAGAGAAAAGCCGCCAAAGTGGTGGTAGAGGCCAGCGTTGAAGCTAAAAACATGCTGAACGAAGCAAAGCAGGCGGCAGAGAAAACCAAACAAGCCAGCGATGCCGAGCATCGAGAGCGGCGCGCCGAACTACAGCGCCAGGAGAACCGCCTGACCCAGAAGGGGGAGACCCTGGAGCATAAGCTGGAAGCAGCCGAGAACCGCGAGAAAAGTCTGGCTAACAAGGAGAAGGAGATAGAGTCCGTTCGCAGTCAGCTTGGCGAGGTCAAGGACAGGCAGTTGAAACAGCTGGAGTTAATTTCAGGCATGTCCAGTGACGAAGCAAAGCAAAACTTGATTGAGGCAATGGAAATTGAACTGCGGCAGGAAGCATCACGGCGGGTGCGGCAGTGGGAGACCAAGGTAAAAGAAGAAGCCAGTGAAAAGGCACGGGAAATCCTGTCCCAGGTAATCCAGCGGTGCGCCTCCGAGGTCGTGACCGAGACCACGGTGTCGTCTGTTTCGCTCCCCAACGATGAGATGAAGGGAAGACTCATTGGGCGGGAGGGCCGTAATATCAGGGCTCTGGAGCAGGCCACCGGGGTCGACCTGATAATCGATGACACCCCGGAGGCGGTAACCCTGTCCAGCTTCGACCCGGTGCGGCGAGAGATAGCCCGGCAGGCTTTAACCAAGCTTATCCTCGATGGTCGTATCCACCCGGCTCGCATCGAAGAGGTAGTAGCCAAGACCAAAGAGGAGGTGGACGCCACTATCTATAGTGCGGGAGAGCAGGCAGCTACCCAGGTGGGAGTACACGGGCTGCGCCCCGAGTTAATCAGGGTACTGGGCCGGCTCAAGTACCGCACCAGCTACGGGCAGAACGTCCTGGCTCACAGTATCGAGGTCTCCCATCTGGCGGGCATGATTGCCGCCGAGTTAGGGGCCAACATCGCCATCGCCAAGAAAGCTGGCCTGCTCCATGACATTGGCAAAGCGGTAGACCAGGAGGTCGAGGGCTCCCATGCCGCTATCGGGGCCGACCTGGTCAAGCAGTGGGACAGGTCGCCCGAGGTAGTCCAGGGCATTGCCGAGCATCACGGCGAGACTGATAGTATCAGCATGTGGGGCTTTATCGTGACAGCGGCCGATGCCATCAGCAGCGCCAAGCCGGGAGCGAGACGCGAGTCGCTGGACTTCTATCTGAAGCGCCTGAAGGCCCTGGAAGATATCGCCAACGGCTTCAAGGGCGTGGAAAAGTCTTACGCTATCCAGGCCGGCCGTGAAATCCGCATCCTGGTCAAGCCCGAGGAGGTCGACGACCTGGCAGCCGTGAGGCTGGCTCGAGATATTGTTACGAAAATCGAAGAGGGGATGAACTACCCCGGCCAGATAAAGGTCACCGTGCTCAGGGAAACAAGGGCGGTAGACTATGCCAAGTAGGAACCAATGTTAATCTTAGCGGTAGGTGATGTAATTGGCAGGCCAGGACGGCGGGCAGTAGCCAGTCTCCTCCCCGAGCTGCGACAGCAATACGGACTGGACCTGGTCATTGTTAACGCCGAGAATGCCGCCGGCGGCTTTGGCCTGACCCCGGATACGGCTGAGGAACTGCTGGACAGCGGTGCCGATATACTGACCTCGGGTAACCACATATGGGCACAAAAGGAAATTATCCCCTATCTTGACGGTAAAAAACCCATCCTGCGCCCCTTAAACTAACCCGCCGGAGTGCCCGGGAGCGGCTATCTCCTGAGAGGCCGGGCGATGGTGGTCAACCTCATGGGCAGGACCTTCATGGGAGACCTTGACTGTCCCTTCCGGGCGATGGACCAGCTGCTGGCTCAAGTTGAGCCGAAGCCAGCGGTCATCATCGTCGATTTCCACGCCGAGGCAACCTCAGAGAAGATGGCAATGGGACGATATCTGGACGGCCGGGTCAGCGCCGTTGTCGGCACTCATACCCATGTCGGCACCATCGATACTCAAGTGTTCCCCGGCGGCACTGCCTATGTTACCGATATCGGCATGACCGGACCGGTGGACTCAATAATCGGTGACGAGAGTGCGGCCGTAATCCAGCGTTTCTTAACCGGAATGCCCCACCACCTGTCGGTAGGAAGGGGCAGGACCAGCTTTAATGCCGTTTTGATTGAGGTAGCCGATGACACCGGCCGGGCGATAAGTATCGACCGAATCCGCAAAGAGGTAGAGTAAGATGGGCCAGGTAGACCTGCACCTACATTCTACCGCCTCTGACGGTCTCTTCAGCCCGGTAGAAATTGTCGCTATGGCAGCCGAACGGGGCCTGAGCGTTATCGCCCTTACCGACCACGACACCGTGGACGGGATTATCCCTGCCCTGGAAGCGGCCAGGGCCTTCCCCAACTTAAAGGTAATCCCCGCAGTTGAGCTCAGCACCGATGTCCCCCGGGGTGAAGCCCACGTTCTCGGCTACTTCATAAACCATACTGCCCCCGAGTTTAAGGATACCCTGGATAGATTCAGAAATTCACGAATAGGGCGGGCCCAGGGGATGGTGGCCAAACTTAAAGACCTGGGCATTCCCATTGAATGGCAGCGAGTCCAGGAAATAGCCGCCGGTAGCTCCATCGGGCGTCCCCACATCGCCCGGGCCATGCTGGAGAAGGGGTACATAACCTCGTTCAAAGAAGCGTTTACCAGGTATATCAGCCGCGATGGTCCGGCTTATGTCGAACGGGAAAAGGTAACCCCGTCAGAAGCCGTCGAACTGATACTCAAGGCCAGCGGTCTGCCGGTGCTGGCTCACCCGTTTACCGTCGGCGATGCGGAGACAATGATTATCGAGCTAAAGGGAGCCGGGCTGGTAGGTATTGAGGCCTACTACAACAGCTATTCCGCTGATGACATCAACACGCTGACCGGGTGGGCCAGCAAGCATAATCTCATCGCCACCGGTGGCAGCGACTTCCACGGTCTGGACTTAAGTACCGAGACTCCGATTGGCGGCGCCGAAGTACCGATGGAGTCGGCGGAGCAGCTTATTGCTTTAGCCCGCCAGCGAGGTATTATCCGATGAGCGCCTCTCTCGTCCTGCTAATAGCCGGCGGCTACCTCCTGGGCTCGGTACCCATGGCCTACCTGGTGGCTAAATGGTCGCGGGGAATAGACGTCAGGAAGTACGGCAGCGGCAACGTGGGAACGACCAACCTGCTGAGACTGACCTCCCGAAAGACAGGTATTCCCGTGGTCATTTTCGACCTGGGTAAGGGCATGCTCATGGTGTGGGCAGCACAAGTGCTGGGTCTGGGCATCGCCGGCGAGGCAGCGGCGGGGCTGGCCGCCATCACCGGACACTGCTGGCCGATTTTCTTACGCTTCAATGGTGGCAGGGGAGCCCTGACCGCCCTGGGAATAGCCATCATCCTTCCCCTGATAAATGGCTTCCCGCCCTGGGAGATAATTATATCTCTGGCTTTTGTCGCCGCCGGTGCATTTATCATCCACAACTTTCCCCTGGGGGTGTTTGTCGGCGTCACCGCCCTGCCCCTGACTAGCTGGGCCTTTGACAGACCACTGTCAATAATCCTTGGCTTTCTGGCCCTTTTCTTGGTAATAGTCATCAGGCGGCTCACGGCACCGCGAAGCCCGCTCGCCAAATCGGTGACACGGCGACAGTTGATAATTAATCGCCTCCTCTTTGACCGCGACATCAAGGACAGAGAGGTCTGGATAAACCGGTCTTCCCCCAGCCAGCCTGAGAAATAGCGGAAAAGCCCCTATCCTTTCCTCGACCTGCTCCGGACTCCCTGACTCATTAGCCCCGGCGCCGGGCATATTTGTCACCACCAGCCGATTACGCTAAAATAGACCCTGACCCAACCGCGCAGGAGGTAACAAACATGGTTCCATCTCGGGAGATATTCTGGAATATTCAGTATGGTGAGATTCTTTATATTCTGGGTGCCATTGTTGTTGGTATCTTCGTCTATGCCATCTACCAGCGCTACCGGATGTGGCGACTGGGTGGACCGGCTGGCAGGTTTGACCGGCTGGGAAAGCGGGCATGGGCATTTATCAGGACCGGCGTAATTGATGGCATACTGCACCGCAAGTTTCTCGGCATAGCTGATGGCCTGGGGCACCGGCATTTTCTGGCCAGGGACTTCCGGCCCAGAGAGTTTTTCCCGGGGATAGCGCACCTCCTCATCTTCGCAGGATGTATCGTGCTGCTCCTCGGTGCCCTCCTTGATTTTATCAGTCACTACTTCCTCCACTTCATGCACGGTGGTTTCTATCTCGGCTACTCGGTAGTCGTTGACGCCTTCGGCATCCTGGTCTTAATCGGGGTGATTCTGGCTATCATCAGGCGCTACGGGCAAAAACCGGACCGGCTGGACAATACCAGCGACGATTTAATTGCCCTTCTTTTGATAGTCCTGGTCATAGTTACCGGCTTTATCGTCGAGGGATTCCGTATCGCTGCCACTGAACTCAAGACTACCCCGGACTGGGCGCTGTGGTCACCCGGCGGCTTCATCCTGGCCAGGGCTTTCTCTAGTCTCAGTCAGGAGACCCTGCTGGCCTGGCACCGGACTATCTGGTGGCTGCACATGCTCACTGCCTTCGGGGCTATCGCCTACGTCTCCCTCTACTGGAACCGGCTGTGGCACATAATCGTTTCCCCCTTGAATGTCTTCTTTAAGTCGCTTGAGCCCAAAGGAGCGCTGGTGCCGATAAACCTGGAGGAAGCCGAGACCTTCGGTATAGGCAAAATCGAAAACTTCAACTGGAAGCAGCTGATGGACCTGGACTCCTGCACCCGCTGCGGTCGCTGCCAGGATAACTGCCCGGCTTACATTAGCGGCAAGTCCCTCTCCCCCAAAAAGATGACTCAAGACCTGAGAAGCAGTTTCCTTGAGAGAGCCCCACTCCTGCTTAAAGGTAAGGCTGAGGCCGAGACGGCCGACCCTGATAATGGCAGCCGGCCTCTTATTGGTGAGGTGGTGACCGAGGATGAAATCTGGGCATGCACTACCTGCTATGCCTGCCAGGAAGTCTGCCCTGTCTCTGTAGAGCATATCGATAAGGTTATCGACCTGAGGCGGAACCTGGTGCTGGAACAGGCTTCCATCCCCGAGGCGGCCGAGGGAGCGCTGCGGAGTATCGAGACCAGGGGGCACCCGTGGCGGGGAACCACCCTATCACGGACAGACTGGGCCGAGGGGCTTGGTATCAAGACCCTGGCCGAGGATAGCGAGGTGGATGTTCTTTACTGGGTAGGCTGCACCGAAGCACTGGAGGAGAGAAGCACTAAAGTAGCCCAGGCAGTGGCCAAACTGATGAAGCTGGCCGGCATCAGGTTTGGTATTCTGGGCACCGAGGAAAGCTGCTGCGGGGAGCCGGCCCGCCGCCTGGGCAATGAGTACCTCTTCCAGATGCAGGCAGGGGCCAACATCGAACTACTAAAGAGCTACAATGTCAGGAAGATAGTAACTGCCTGCCCCCACTGCTATAACACCCTGAAGAATGAATACCCCCAGTTTGGTGGTAACTTTGAGGTCATTCACCATACCGAGTTCATCAACAGCCTGCTGGGGGAAGGCAAGCTGAAGATTACCGGAAGCAGGAATGAAGTGGTAACCTACCACGACCCCTGCTATCTGGGGAGATACAATGACATCTTTGAGCCACCCCGCGAGATTCTAAACCGTATCCCCGGTATCACCCCGGTTGAAATGGAACGTAATCTGGAGCGGAGCTTTTGCTGTGGTGCCGGTGGTGGTCACATGTGGCTGGAGGAGCGCAGCGGCAGAAGAATCAACGAAATGCGCACCGAGCAGGTACTGGATACCGGGGCCCGGACCGTGGCCGTTGCCTGCCCCTTCTGCCTGCAGATGTTTGGCGATGGCATCAAGGCAAAGGAGGCAGAGGAACAGCTCAAGGTCATGGA
>JAUWPF010000057.1 GCA_030611745.1 Chloroflexota bacterium
TAGCATTATAAGGACAAATTTGAGCGCAGATTGAGCAACTATCACACATGGAGTTGTCAATCACTGTCAGGCTGTCGTCTCTCAGAAGGGCGGGGCAGCCCAGCAGCATGATGCACTTTTCGCTGCCTACCCCGCAGCTGAAGCAGCGTTTGGCTTCACTGGTAGCTGCCTCCGGGGTAAGACCACTTTCAACCTCGGCAAATCCTTTTACTCGTTCCGCGGCCGGTAGTTTGCTGGCTTCAGCCCTTGGTACTGACTCAATACCAATCAGAGAGAGTTCCTCGTAGCTGACGACAGATTTTTCCCTCTCCGCCACACTGACTGTTTCTCCCTTGAGGTACCTGTCAATAGAATTGGCGGCCTTTCTCCCCGCCCCGATGGCATCGGCTACCATGGCGGGGCCGGTGACCACGTCGCCCCCGGCGAAGATACCCGGCTGGTTGGTAGCAAGCGTGCTGGCATCGACTGTCAGGGTTCCCTGCGGGGAAACTTGAAGCTGATCGGTAAAGGGAAGCTCTGGCGCCTGCCCGATAGCCACGACGACGGTGTTGGCCTCAACGGTAAATTCTGAGCCCTTGGTGGGGATGGGGCGTCTGCGCCCGCTGGCATCTGGTTCGCCTAGTTCCATCCGGATGCATTCCAGCCCGCTAACCTTGCTATTGCCGAGGACCCTGGTCGGAGCGGCCAGGTAGGTAATCTTAACGCCTTCTTCCTCGGCAGCCTCGATTTCCTCGTCGCTGGCAGGCATTTCCGCTCTTGAACGGCGGTAGATGATAGATACCTGTTCGGCCCCTTGCCTGAGGGCTACCCGGGCGGCGTCGATGGCCACGTTGCCGCCGCCGATAATGACTGTTTTCGCGCCGACATTTACCTGTTTACTCAGGTTGGTCTCACGGAGGAAGCCCAGGGCGGAGATGACCCCTTCCTTCTCCTCCCCCGGGGCACCCAGCCGCATGCTTTTATGAGCGCCTACGGCGATGAAGACTGCTTTATATCCCTGCTTCAGGAGGTCATCTCTGGAAACGACCGGGGTGTTAAGGCGGATTTCAATACCCAGGTCTTCGATTCGTTTGATGTCTTTTTCCAGGATGTCCCTGGGGAGACGGTATTCAGGAATACCTACTGCCAGCATGCCACCCGCCACAGGTAATGCCTCGAAAATAGTCACCGGGTATCCCATCCTGGCGGCGTAGTAGGCGCAGCTGAGCCCGGCTGGTCCCGAGCCAATGATCGCTATTTTCTCCGCTCGTTTTACCTTTGCTTTCTCTTCGCTGGCGAGGGTAAGCTCGTAGTCGCCTAAGGACCTTTCTATTTTATGGATCGCCACTGCCCCGTCGTACTGGTCCCGGTTACATTTTGTCTCGCAGGGGTGATAGCATACCCTTCCCAGGACGGCGGGCAGCGGGTTGGTCTGCTTGATTATCTCTAGCGCCTCCTGGAATTTGCCCTGCTTGACCAGGTTGGTAACCCCCGGTATATCGTTACCGGCGGGACAGGTAGCGGCACAGGGCATTATTTTATCGCTGGTTTTGGAGCATTTCTGCGGGTCTATGTGATAGGGAGCTAGTTTCTCGCCCTGCCGCTTCCTCTGCCTTTCAGCTTCCCGGGCGCAGAGACGGCGGGCGACTACCAGAGATGGCCCCTCGAATCTGATTGCCCTTTCCATTGTCTCGATGGTCGCTTTAAGGTCGAAGGGGTCTACTACCTCGACGGACTGTACCCCGCAGGCTCTGGCAATCTCCTCGGGTTTTACGGGGGTGGTCTCCTCACCGGTAGCGGTGAAGCCTGTGCCGGCGTCAGGCTGGAAGCCGGTCATCCCTGTCGTTCCGTTATCAAGTACGACCATTGTTATATTTGCCTTGTTGTAGACAGCGTTTATCAGTGGTGGTATCCCGGAGTGGAAGAAGGTTGAATCACCCAGGTGGGCTATTACGGGGGCATCCTGGGCATGGGCAAAGCCGTTGGCCAGGCCGAAGCTGGCCCCCATGCAGATAGTAATATCATTAGATTCAAGGGGCGGGATGTAGCCCAGGGTATAGCAGCCAATATCACCCGGGTAGATAGGTATTGTGTCTATACCCTGTTCTCGGACCACTTTTCTGGCAGCCAGCTTGATGGCATAGAATGAAGCCCGGTGCGGGCAGCCGGCACATAGAGCGGGAGGCCTCAGCGGCAGCAGTTGCGCTGCTTCTTGAGCGAGGGCTTCTATCTCCTTGAAGTTTACCGGGAGTTCGGTACCGGTCAGGCCGGCAATAGCCTCGGTAACCTTGTCGGTAGATAGCTCGCCTATTACCGGGAGCAGGTCCTTTCCGTGGATTTTGACGGGGATGCCCGCTTGCTGGGCAATGGCTTTGACATGGGTCTCCACGAACGGTTCCAGTTCTTCTACTACCAGCACTTCGCCCACCGAGCTTAGCAGTTTTGCCACCAGTTCCTCGGGGAGGGGGTGTGGTGTCCCAATTTTGAGGATGGAGACCTTGTCGTTAAGGCCCAGCCAGGTGATTGCCTCCTCGACATAGCTATAGGGCACGCCGGAGGCAATTATGCCCAGCCTGGCGCCACTTACTAGATTCAACTGGTTATAAGGAAGGGTGTTTACCCGTTTCTTTATTTCCTCGAACCGCTTGATCATTCGGGGTCGGTTGTATCTGGCTCCTGCCGGGGTTGACACCAGGCGAGAGCGGTCTTTCTTAAACGAGCCCTTCCTCTTTTCCTTTGATATCTTCCCCAGGGTTACATCGCTGCGGGCATGACCTATCCTGGTTACCGACCTGACTACGAACAGATGCTCGAATTCTTCGGAGAGGTCAAAGGCGCTGACAATCATGTCCTTGGCTTCTGCAGCGTAAGAAGGCTCAAGGATGGGGAGATAGGCCTGCTCGGCAATAAACCGGGTATCCTGCTCGACCTGTGAACTCCATGCCCAGGGGTCATCGGCTGCGAGCAGCACGAACCCTCCCCTGGCACCGATATAGCCGGCGGTCATCAGGGGGTCGTGGGCTACATTTACCCCCACATGTTTCATTGCTACCAGGGTTCTCAGGCCAGAGAGCGAGGCAGCAAAACCCACTTCGAAGGCCACCTTCTCGTTGGTCGACCACTCGGCGTACATCCCCACTTCCTTGGCGATAGGGGCCAGGGTTTCCATTATTTCGCTTGATGGAGTACCGGGATAGGCAGCCGCCAGCTGGACCCCGGCCTCTATAGCCCCTCTGGCTATTGCCTCATTGCCAAGCATGAAAAGCTTCTCTCCTGGTGCATCAGAACTAACAGTTAATCCTTTCAATACCGGCCTCCTTTCTTAGATTGCCCGGTGATTTAGAATACAATGAGGGGTTGGGAACTCTTGGTTTAACCTGGGTCTGGGTCGATAGAGCACGATAGTCATTATAGTAATTCCGGGTTTTATTGTCAAGGCAAAGACGCTTGTTATAGCAAAGTCCTGATGCTACAATTGCAATGCAGGTAAGGGGATGGCGAGGAAGGTATGCTGCTTGATTCTATTATTGTCAAAGGTGCCAGGGAGCATAACCTCAAGAATATAGATGTTGTTATCCCCCGGGACAAGCTGGTGGTTATTACCGGCGTTTCTGGCTCGGGGAAGAGTTCCCTGGCGTTTGATACCATCTATGCTGAAGGGCAGCGGCGCTATATGGAATCGCTGTCGGCTTATGCTCGCCAGTTTCTGGGCAGGATGGAAAAGCCTGAGGTTGATTATATCGAAGGCTTGAGTCCGGCTATTTCAATCGACCAGAGGGGACCGCGAAAGAATCCGAGGTCGACCGTAGGCACGGTAACCGAGATATATGATTACCTGAGGCTGCTCTTCGCCCGGGTTGGCCATCCCCATTGCCCTGGATGCGGACGGGAGATTACCATGCAGACGGTGCAGCAGATTGTTGATGCCGTTCAGGATATTCCCGCCGGCAGTCGGGTTATGGTTCTGGCGCCGCTGATTAAAGACCGCAAGGGCGAATACCAGACGGTATTCGATGACCTGCGCCGGGCGGGCTATGCCAGGGTTCGGGTTGATAGTCGCATTCGTGACCTTGGTGAGGAGCTTCAACTGGATAAGAATAAAAAACACACCATTGAGGTGGTGGTGGACAGGCTGGTAGTGGGGCAGGGAGGGGGCCAGGGCCGCATTGCTGATTCGGTGGAAACTGCCCTTAAACTCGGGGCGGGGGTGGTGCTGGTGTCGGTTATTGATGGTGAGGAGCTGCTTTTCTCGGAGCATTTTGCCTGCGTACACTGTGGAATCAGCCTGGGTGAGATTGCCCCCCGGACCTTTAGCTTTAACAGTCCCCATGGTGCCTGTCCTGCCTGCACTGGCCTGGGGATTAAGCTGGAGATAGACCCGGAGCTGGTTATCCCCGATAAGGGGCTCTCCATCACCCAGGGGGCGATACGCCCCGGGTGGTATTCCTCCTGGTACTACGAGCAGTTCGAGTCTCTGGCCCGGCGCTGTGGCTTTTCCCTGCATACCCCGGTGAAAGAATTGAGTGAGCACCACCTTAAACTTGTCCTTTATGGGGAGGGAGGAGAGCCCTCCCGCTATCGTAGCCGCTTTGGACGAGTTAGAGAATACTATGATGGTTTCGAGGGAGTGATTCCCCGCATGGAGCGGCTCTACCGGGATACCGAGTCGGAGCACTCCCGGACTGAGGTAGAGCGTTACATGGTATCCAAACTATGTCCCGTCTGTGACGGCAAGCGGCTCAAACCGGAGTCTCTGGCGGTGACTATCGGTGGTAAGAATATTGTGGAGGTCGGTGCCATGTCCATCACCGAGGCACTGGAGTGGGGAGTTACCACTGGCGCGGGTGTGCTTAGTAAACGGGAGCAAATGATAGCTCACCAGATTCTCAAGGAGATTGGGGCTCGTCTTGGTTTCCTTAAAGACGTTGGCCTGGATTACCTGACTCTCGAGAGGCCGTCGGCTACCCTCTCTGGCGGTGAGGCGCAGCGAATTCGTCTGGCGACCCAGATCGGCAGCGGGCTTATGGGGGTCCTTTATATCTGCGATGAACCTACGGTAGGGCTTCACCCTGCCGATGACTTCCGTCTGATTGAGACCCTGAAGAGGCTGAGAGACCTGGGAAATACGATACTGGTGGTGGAGCATGACGAAGCCATGATGCGCTCTGCTGACCATATTATTGATATGGGACCCGGGGCCGGGGAGCATGGGGGGTGGGTCGTAGCCGCAGGGACACTACCTGATATCGTGAATTGCGGCGAGTCGTTGACCGGTCAGTATCTTAGCGGGGCCAGGCAGATTCCGTTGCCGCCCCGGCGCCGCTCCGGCTCGGGCGAAGAACTAATAATAAAGGGGGCGAGGCAGAACAACCTGAAAAACATAGGTGTCCCTATCCCCCTGGGTAAGTTTGTCTGCATCACCGGGGTTTCCGGCTCAGGTAAGAGTACCCTTATTGATGAGGTTATGTATAAAAAGCTGGCGCAGATATTTTATCGGTCAAGGGAGAGAGCAGGTGACTGCGATGATATCATCGGTATCGAGCATATCGATAAGGTGGTCAGTATTGACCAGGCACCCATCGGACGCACTCCGCGCAGCAACCCTGTCACCTATACGGGCACCTTTACCCCGATTCGGGAGCTTTTTGCTCAAGTTCCTGAGGCCCGGATGAGGGGCTATGCCCCGGGCAGGTTTTCGTTTAATGTGAAGGGCGGGCGTTGTGAAGCCTGCCGTGGCGAGGGGTTTATCCAGATTGAGATGCAGTTCTTGCCCGATGTAACTGTTCCCTGTGAGGTATGCAGGGGGAAGCGCTATAACCGTGAGGCGCTGGAGATCAGGTTTAAGGGTAAAAATATCGCTGAAGTATTAGATATGACGGTGGAGGAGGCGCTTGGCTTCTTTGAGCATTTTCCCAGGGTGAGGAATAAACTGAAGACACTGAACGATGTCGGGCTGGGCTATATTCATCTCGGTCAGCCAGCGCCTACCCTTTCCGGCGGGGAGGCGCAGCGCGTGAAGCTGTCCAGTGAACTGTCACGGCGCTCCACAGGCAGGACGCTGTATATTCTTGATGAACCGACCACTGGCCTTGCCTTTGAGGATATAGCGGCGTTACTGCGGGTCTTGCAGCGCCTGGTTGACGGGGGCAATACCGTGGTGGTTATCGAGCATCACCTGGATGTGATTAAGAATGCCGATTGGGTTATTGACCTTGGGCCGGGGGCGGGTGAGCGGGGTGGGTATATTGTCGCCACCGGAACCCCTGAGGAAATAGCCCGGGAGAAAACGTCGGCTACCGGGCAGTATTTAGTCCGGCTACTGAGCGAGGATATTGAGTATGCATTGCCCCGTTAGCGACTGGCTGAGCTGGTGGCTAACCTTTTCTGCCTGGCGGCAAAGGAGGTGAAAGTGACCAGGGAAGAAGCGCTTGGTTCTATTAAAGCCAATGTTGAAAACGAAAACCTGATAAAGCACATGCTGGCTACCGAGGCTATTATGCGGGCTCTGGCCGGACGTTTTGGTGAGGATGAGGAGGAGTGGGGGTTTACCGGGCTTCTGCATGATATTGATATGGAGCTCACCGGCGGGGATATGTCCAGCCACAGTAAGCTAGGGGCTGACCT
>JAUWPF010000016.1 GCA_030611745.1 Chloroflexota bacterium
GGACCTCGAATTATATCATCTCTCCCTTCGTCGGTCTTATCCCCTGGCCGTACCGGTTTAAGATGAACGGGGACGAAACCGCGGAGATAATCGAGGTGCCCCTCCCGGTGCTGCTGAACGGGGGCTCCCTGCATAAGGAAATAGAGATTATCGACGGCGAGGAGATGACCTCTTACTCCTATCACTACCAGGGGAAGGTAATCTGGGGGGCTACCGCCAGAATCCTGCACCAGTTCCTGGATATCTTCTCTTCCCTTCAATAGCACCCTTAGCTTTGACCTTTATTGGCCTCATGATAAAGTTCCTCAAGTATCCTTATACATTATTATTAATTTTCCTGAAGATATATTGACATGGTTTATAAAATAATCTATAATACTTTGTGAGCCGGAGAGAGAGATGGCAGGCAAGGACTACTACAGCATTTTAGGAGTTAAGCGGGACGCCAGTGAGCGGGAGCTAAAACAGGCTTACCGGCGGCTGGCGCGCAAGTACCACCCCGATATCAACCCGGGTGACAGCTCAGCGGAGGCAAAGTTCAAGGAAATAAACGAGGCTTACGAGGTCCTCTCCGACCCGGAAAACCGGCGTAAGTACGACCAGTTCGGTGACCGCTGGCAGCATGCCGACCAGTTCGCCCGCGCAGGCAGGCAGCAAGCACCGTTCGGGGACTTCAGCCCGGGCGGCGGCACCAGCTTTCACTTCACCGGTGACAACCTGGGGAGCCTGTTCGGCGACCTGTTCGCCGGTTTCGGGACTCACCCCGGGCAACCGCGCTTCACCGAAGACATCCGGAGCCGTAAAAAGGCCCTCGACATTGAATATCCGGTCGAGGTAACCCTGGAGGAAGCCTATCATGGGGCCAGCCGCCTGCTCTCCTTCGAGGACGGCCGGCGCCTCGAGGTCAAGATTCCCCCCGGGGTGAAGGACGGCTCCCGGGTGCGCATCTCCGGCAAGGGGAGGCAGGGGCGCGGGGGGGCCAGGGGTAACCTTTACCTGGTGCTCTCGGTCAAGCCACACCCCCTGTTTCAACGAAGTGGCGACGATTTACACGTAGAGGTCAAGGTCCCGCTCGTGGTGGCAATGCTGGGCGGTGAGGTCCAGGTGCCCTCCCCCAAAGGAAAGCTGGCGCTGAAGGTCCCGCCCGAGACGCAGAACGGCCGCGTCTTCCGCCTGGCGGGACGGGGGATGCCCCACCTGGGTAACTCCTCCCGCGGTGACCTGCTGGCAAAAGTGAATGTCACATTACCGACCAGCCTTTCCGCAAAGGAAAAGGAGCTCTTTAAACAGCTTGGCGAACTCAGGCCAGCCCGGTAGGATGTGAGGGAAATGGAATTAGATGACAGCGAACCCCGCTACGTAATAAGTATCGCCGCCAGAATGGTAGGAGTGCGGACTTACACCCTGCGCTACTACGAAAAGGTGGGCATCATCGAGCCGTCCCGGTCCCCGGGTAACATCCGTCTCTATTCGGAGCAGGACATCGCCCGGCTCCGCACGGCGAAGACCCTGATGGACGATATGGGGGTTAACCTGGCCGGGGTAGAGGTTATTATGAGAATAGCGCAGCATACGGCTGACCTGCAGCACCGCCTTGAGGAGCTTGAGGCAGAGCTGGGGGAACTCCACCAGCCCCCTATCTCCTCACGGAGGGTGTCCCCCCCTGGGCTTTAGTTTGGCACTTGCCTGTGATAATATAAAAAGAACTAAATGAGGGAGGTTTTCGTATGGTAGACTGGCAGGTAACCGCAACCACGCTTTACTGTGATGCGGTGGATGCAGACCCAACCATCATGGTACACAAGGACAGGTCGGCAGAGTGCACCGGCTATAAGAAGTATGGTGAGAATATTTCCAAGGAAGCGGCTGGTGAGCTGAAGGAGAAAGGGAAAAAGCTGGGCAGGGTGCTCAAGTGCGAGGGCCCGGAATGCTCCCGGGTCATCGAGTACCGCGACAAGCTCTTTGCCGAGGAGAAAGCCAGGGCAAAAAGCTAATTAATGGGAACGTGGTTTAATGGGACAGGAAAGGTTTACCGAGCAGGCACGGGAGGCACTGGCTCTCTCTCAGGAGCTGGTCAAACAGTACCGCCATAGCCAGTGGGATGTAGAACATATCCTGCTGGCGCTCCTCCAGCAGGAGAAGGGGCTGGTCAGC
Organism: Chloroflexota bacterium; assembly: GCA_030611745.1. Lineage (GTDB taxonomy): Bacteria > Chloroflexota > Dehalococcoidia > Dehalococcoidales > JAUWPF01 > JAUWPF01. The sequence goes on from JAUWPF010000016.1 coordinate 2,155, forward strand.
GGCATCCTGCGGGAGCTGGGGGTCGATGCGGAGGCAGTGAGGCAGAGGGTGGAAACAGCCCTCGCGCAAAACCCCCGTGTTGACTACGAAGCGACACAAATATATGCCACCCCGCGTATTGCCCGGCTTATAGAGGCAGCGGCGGCCGAGGCCGACCGGCTCAAAGACGAGTTCATCAGCACCGAACACCTGCTGATTGCCATGGCCGGGGAGGAGCGAGGGGAGGCAGCCGGCATCCTGAAGGGCTTCGGTATTGACCAGGAAAAGGTCTATCTTGCCCTGCAGAAGCTTCGCGGCGGGCACCGGGTTACCGACGCCAGGGCGGAGAGTAAATATCGTTCCCTGGAAAAGTACGGTCGTGACCTGACCGAGATGGCCCGCCAGGGTAAGCTTGACCCGGTTATCGGTCGTGAGGAAGAGGTCAAGCGGGTGATGCAGATACTCACGCGGCGGACCAAGAACAACCCGGTAATCGTGGGTGATGCCGGGGTAGGCAAAACGGCTATCGCCGAGGGGCTGGCGCAGAAGATTGCCAGCGACGATGTCCCCGATTCGCTCAAGGGCCACCGGATAGTGTCCCTGGATATGGGGTCACTGGTGGCAGGAAGCAAGTTCCGCGGCGAGTTCGAGGAGCGGCTCAAGGCAGTGATGGAGGAGGTGCGGGAGTCCCGGGGCGAGGTCATCCTGTTCATCGACGAGATTCATACCATCGTCGGGGCCGGTGCCGCCGAAGGGGCCATCGATGCCAGCAATATGCTCAAGCCTGCACTGGCTCATGGAGAGCTGCAGTGCGTCGGAGCGACCACCCTCGACGAGTACCGTAAATTTATCGAGAAGGACAGGGCCCTGGAGCGGCGCCTCCAGCCGATATTTATCGGTGAGCCCGGCATCGAGGCAACGATTGAGATGCTTAAGGGGCTGCGCCCCAGATACGAGGCCCACCACAAAATTAAAATCAGTGATGAGGCGCTTACGGCAGCCGCCAAACTCAGCCAGCGCTACATCTCGGACAGGTTCCTGCCGGACAAAGCCATCGACCTTGTTGACGAGGCGGCAAGCAAGATTAAGATTGATACCCAGAGCGCCCCGCCCGAGGTCAAGGCCCTGGAGCAGAATCTCAAGCGGCTGACCAACGAGGAGGAGGCAGCCTCACAGCGCCAGGACTACGAACACGCCGCCCGGCTCAAGAGTGAGCGGCTGCGCCTGGAGGAGGAGTATAACCAGGCCAGGGGCGACTGGCTCAAGCGAGAGAAGATTGACGAGGTGGTGGACGAGGAGGATATCGCCCGGCTCATCTCCAGCTGGACCGGCATTCCGGTGTCCCAGATGCTGGAGGGTGAGGCGGACAAGCTGCTCAATATGGAAGAGCGGATTCACCAGCGGCTGGTAAACCAGGAGGAGGCAGTTACCGCCATCTGTGAGGCCATCAGGAGAAGCCGCGCCGGGCTCAAGGACCCCCGGCGGCCCATCGGCAGCTTTATCTTCCTGGGCCCTACCGGAGTCGGCAAGACCGAGCTGGCACGCACCCTGGCACAGTTTCTCTTTGATAATGAGAATGCCATGGTGCGGCTCGATATGTCAGAGTACCAGGAAAAACATACCGTATCCCGCCTTATCGGCGCCCCTCCGGGCTATGTTGGCTTTGAGGAGGGGGGACAGCTTACCGAAGCGGTGCGGCGGCGTCCCTACCGCATCGTCCTGCTGGACGAGGTCGAAAAGGCCCATCCCGAGGTATTCAATACCCTGCTCCAGATACTTGATGACGGGCGTCTAACCGACGGTCACGGGCGAACGGTAGACTTCAAGAATACCGTCATTATTATGACCAGCAACGTCGGCGTCGAAACCATCAGGCAGGAGATGGCTCTTGGCTTCGCCGCCCGGAAAGACGCCACCCAGCGCGAGAAAGGCTCCTACGACGCCATGAAGGAGAAGGTGCTGGCGGAGGTGAAGAAGACCTTCCGTCCTGAATTCATTAACCGGATAGATGAAATTATAGTCTTCCACCAGCTAACCGAGGAGCAACTGAGGAGCATCGTCGACTTGATGGTAAATGACCTCAAGGCACGCCTGGCGGAGCGCAAACTGGAAGTGGAACTGACCCCGGAGGCAAAGTCCTGGCTGGCTAACACCGGCTATGACCCGGTTTACGGGGCACGCCCGCTGCGGCGGGCCATCGAGCGCTACGTGGAAAACCCGCTGTCAACCCGGCTGCTCAAAGGCGAGTTCAAGCCCGGTGACATGGTTACTATCGACCTCAAAGATGGGAGTTTGACCTTCACCACCGGAGCTGCCGCCAGAGTAGCGCCGTAAAATCCTGATACCTTACAAAGCTTGAGCCGACCCGGAGCAACCTTGATTCTGCGCTCTGAAATCTGATTTCAGCGTAACAAGGGACACACTTCCAGTGAGGAGAAGAGGGTAAGTAACCTGAGGTAGGATACATCTTGAACTCCAGCACCAGGCGGGACAAACTGATACAAATACTGGGGAGGTGGGAATACCTTATCGGTATCCTGGGTATCCTCCTCACTATCGGGATGGCGGTGGCCATTATCCTCTTCTGGGAAGAGGTGCGAGTTCTTGAACATTACGGCTATATCGGGGTCTTCGTCATCAGTGCCTTTGGTGGTGCCACCATTCTGGCCCCGGTGCCGATGACCCCGGTGGTGTTTGCCCTGGGTGGGGTGCTCAACCCGGCACTCGTCGGGGCCGCCGCCGGTCTGGGGGAGACCATCGGTGGTCTGGCTATCTACATGACGGGTTACGGCGGCGGCACGGCCCTCATCGATACAAACCACGGCAGAATTCAGGCAGTCTACTCCCGGGTGCTGGTATGGATGAGAAGGAGAGGGGGGTGGACCCTCTTTCTCCTCTCGGCGGTAGTCAACCCCTTCTTCTACCCTGCAGGACTGGCAGCCGGGGCACTCCGCTTCGGGGTAAAACGGTTCTTCTTTATCTGCTGGGGAGGAAAAACAATCAAGGGTATGACGGTCGCCTTCGCCGGTTATCTCGGGTTACGTGCCCTCTTCGGGGCGCTGGGTATCCCGGTATAAAAAGGGCAGGTAAGTACCGGCGCTGGCTTGCGTTCCCTTCCGTTTTCTGCTAAATTGGATATGTTCCACGGGGCTGTAGTTCAGCTGGGAGAACGTTTGACTGGCAGTCAAAAGGTCAGGGGTTCGAGTCCCCTCAGCTCCACTTTTACATCAGGTTACCCCGCCGCCTCCAGAATTTTTGCGTATGGACACAACCCGACAGATAATAGATTACGCCAGCCGCCTGTTTGATGTCTCCTGTAGTTTATCATGAGCCCGGCAATGATAGCCGCCCGGTCAGGACTCTTTACTTCCGCCAGCCGCTTCGCCGAGCCCTGATGCGTAGCTCTGAAAGGTCGCCGCGTCAAAGAGCACGAAAACCACTTCCTTAATCGAGGTGACGCCTTCCCGCAGGAAGGAAACCACCGCGTTTATGGCCACCTTCGCTGCCTCGGTTACCGGATAACCGTAGGCACCGGTGCTTATCGACGGAAAAGAGATGCTTTCCAAACCATTCTCCGCCGCCACTTTGAGGCTCTCCCGGTAGGCACTGGCCAGCAGCTTTTGCTCTTCCCGATTACCCCCCCGCCAGACGGGGCCAACGGTATGAATAACAAACCCTGCCTTGAGATTTCCCCCCCGGGTAATCACCGCCTTACCGGCAGGCAGCCGCCCCTGCCGGCTCACGATTTGCCGGCATTCCTCCAGGATGACAGGGCCCCCGGCACGGTGGATGGCACCATCAACCCCACCGCCCCCCATCAGGCTTGAGTTAGCGGCATTAACGATGGCATCCGTGGCCTGCCGGGTAATGTCCCCCTGAACGACGGATACCCTGACTCCATTAACGCTCACTGCTATGGCCTGCTTTTCCATGGCTCCACTATCCATAGCTATCCCCTTTTAGTTGACAGCGAGTCTTCCCTCCACAGCTTCCCGGCTGGTTAACAGACTGGAGGCTCCCGGCGTATCTCCTACTCAGGCAGAGACAGCGGAAGCTCGGGTTGGGCCCCTTCACGCAATATATCCTTGGCGATGCCGATGAAATCGCGGAAGAGGGGGTTGGGGTGGTGAGGACGAGAGCTGAACTCGGGATGGAACTGGCAGCCCACCATCCACGGGTGGCCGGCCAGTTCGCAAACTTCAACCAGCCTGCCGTCGGGGGACAGCCCGCTAGAGACCATTCCTGCCTCTTCAAAGCGGGTGCGAAACTCATTATTGAACTCGTAGCGGTGTCGATGACGCTCATGGATAAGGCTTTGCCCATAAGCCCGGGCAGCATGACTGCCCGGGGCCAGCTGGCAGGGATAGTTGCCCAGCCGCATGGTGCCGCCTTTGTCCCTTATTTCCTTCTGTTCAGGCAGGAGGTCGATTACCGGGTGGGGGGTGGCGGGGTCAAACTCGGCGGAGTTGGCTTCCGGCAAGCCCAGGATATGGCGCGCAAAGTCAATCACCATAACCTGCAAGCCCAGGCACAGCCCCAGGTAGGGAATCCCGTTCTCCCGGGCATAGGTGGCCGCCTTTACCATGCCCTCTATCCCCCTGATGCCAAAACCACCGGGGACGACAATGCCCTGAGCGGAGCGAAGCAGTGCCTCGGTGCCATTCTGCTCCAGGTCTTCAGAATGGACCCACATCAGATTAATATCTCGATTGTGGTACAGGGTGGCATGATGGAGCGCCTCCCGAACCGACAAATAGGCGTCTCTTAACTCTACATACTTGCCCACCAGGGCGATACTCACTGCTTCACGAGGTGCTTTGAGCCGATGGACCATATCCTGCCACTGGCCCAGGTCTGCCTTATCGGTATTAAGCCCGAGCTTCTCCACGACCAGCTGCCCCAGCCCCTCCTCCTCCAGCATCAGCGGCACCTCATAGATAGTAGATACCGTCGGCATGGGGATGACCGCCTGCCGGTCAACATCGCAGAAGAGGGATAGCTTGTCCTTTATCCCCTCCGAGATGGGGTAATCACTGCGGCAGACGATAATATCGGGCTGGACACCCATCCCTCTGAGCTCGTTAACACTGTGCTGGGTTGGCTTGGTCTTCAGCTCCTGGGTAGAGGTGAGATAGGGGAGGAAGGCAACATGGACATAGAGCACATTATCCCGGCCGACATCGTTTCGCATCTGCCTGATAGCCTCGATAAAGGGGCGGCCCTCGATATCACCCACCGTGCCCCCGATCTCGGCAATAACCACGTCAGCCCCGGAACTCCCGGCTAACCCCGTAAACCGCGCCTTTATCTCATTGGTGACATGGGGTACCACCTGAATGGTGCCGCCGAGGAATTCACCCTGCCTCTCCCGGGCAGTAACCGAGCTGTAGATTTGCCCCGAGGTAACGCTGGACTCAGCCGTAAGGTTAACATCGATGAAACGCTCGTAATGACCTAAATCAAGGTCGGTTTCAGCCCCGTCCTGCGTGACAAATACCTCACCATGTTGATAGGGCGACATCGTTCCCGGGTCAACATTGAGATAGGGGTCAAGCTTCTGGACCGAGACGCTAACCTGACGGCTTTTGAGGAGGGTGCCAATTGAGGCGACGGTGATGCCTTTACCAACAGAACTAACTACACCACCGGTAACAAATATGTACTTCGCCATTCAAAGAACCAGTTGCCTAGTTTTCAAAGGTCTTCGTGTAATTGATGAGCGCACTACGGTGAAAACCCAGGCGCTCAAAGAAGTGCTGCAGCCTGGTATTACGTTCTCCAACGACCATACGTACCGTCTCAATCTCTTCAGCCTGACAGTAGTCAAGCAGGGCATTAACCAGTTTGCCGGCAATACCCTGCCCCTGATAGTCAGGGTCAACAACCATCATGTGCGTAAGGGCCACCTCAATAATCGGGATGCCCACATAGGCCAAGCGGCACCAGATAAAGCCAACAACCTGACCGTTGGCTTCAGCGACAAAACTCAGGTCAAGTGGCCCTCCAAGGTCAGCGGTAACCATATCCCGATAAGTAACAAGGCCCTGCTCCCCGCTGATTTTCCTGTCAATCGCTAGAACGGTATCAATATCGCTACGCGCTACCCGCCTGATGCTCACGCCACTCTTTTTCACGTTAGCCACAGTGATTCCCCCCTTGCCTCATTTCTGGATAAACCGACCGACTGACAGTGTAAGACTACAATAGTTCCCTCCCCCCTGTCAATGAGAAGTGCGGCAGGCAAAGAGAGCCCCTCGCTAAAGGCAAACAGGGACTTAAGGGGTGGCTTACACTTCCTTAAGCCTATAACACCTTGGAGTAATCAATAAGCTCGCCGCGGCGGAAGTGCATCCGCTCGAAGAAGTCCCGTAACTGGCTGTCGCGCTCGTTAACTGTTACCCGCACCGTCTTTATCCCTTTAGGCCGGCAGTTCTCCAGCAGCGCATCAACCAGCCTGGAGGCGATACCCTTCCGCCAGTAGTCAGGGTCAACTCCCAGAATTTGAATCAGGCCTGCTTCAGTAACCGGTTCACCGACATATGTCAGCCGAGCCAGGATAAAGCCCACAACCTGACCGTTGGCTTCAGCGACAAAACTCAGGTCAAGCACCCCTCCCAGGTAGTCGGTAAGGAGGTTAGTGTAGGTAACAGCCCGCCGCACCCCGCTAATCTTGCGGTCAATCTCCAGAACCGCATCAATGTCCTCCGGTTCCATTGGCCGGGTTATCACCTTCGCCTCAGTAGCAGCCATGATAGTTACCTCCTTCCTTAAAATCCACCGTAGTCCAGGAATGCACCATATTATAGACCTTTATTTGCTTTTGTCAATAGGTAAAATGCGGGGATTTTGTCCTAGTTTAATGCGGGAAATGAGGGCGCAGTCTAGGTTTGTACCGTATACTCCTGCCGTGACGCCAGGGCATGAGTTATCCGGTCAATAATAATCGCCAGGAGCACAATGCAGAGCCCGGCCTCGAAGCCGCGCCCCACCTCAATGCGGTTGATGGCCAGCAATACCTCCAGCCCCAGACCCCTGGCTCCAATCATCGATGCAATAACGACCATCGCCAGCGCCATCATTGTCGTCTGGTTAATCCCTACCATTATCGAGGGAATAGCCAGCGGTAACTGGACCTCAAATAGTATCTGCTGCGGGCTGGAACCGAAGGCACGGGCCGCCTCGACTACATCCGGTGACACCTGCCTGATGCCAACGTTGGTCAGCCGGATGACCGGTGGTACGGCGTAGATGATGGTAGCGAATACTGCCGGGACCTTTCCCAGTCCGAAGAACATCAAGGCCGGAATCAGGTAGACGAAGCTAGGCATCGTCTGCATAGCGTCCAGGACCGGCCTGATAATAGACTCGACAAGATTACTCCGGGCCATAATGATGCCGGTGGGAATGCCCAGAGCCAGAGAGATAATTACCGCGGCGATGATGATGGCCAGCGTCATCATCGATAAATCCCAGTAGCCAAAACTACCAATCAGAACCAGAAATACCGCCATCAGCAGCCCTGCCCACCACAGGCGCATGACACGCCAGGCAAGCAGTCCCACCAGCAGCACGATAACAAACCAGGGCAGCCAGAGAAGAAAACGCTCGATATGAAGCAGCCCGAACAGAATGCCGCTACCAACGGCGTCAAAGAAGACAGCCCAGTTGGTGAGGAGCCAGCTCATCCCCGCGTCAATCCACTCCGCCAGCGGGATGCTAAGAAACTCGGGGAATTCAAACATCGGTCTTTGTCTCCTCCGCTGCTACCTCCCCAGCCTCTACCTTTGCAGCCTCCGCTTCCGCCTCCTCTGTCTTCTCCCGAATCATGCTCCCCAGTACGGTGCTGGTGTACACCTCTCCTACAAACTTCCCCTCGTCATCAACAACGGGGATAGGATACTCGGTGGAGGCGGCCAGCGGAAACAGGTCCTCCAGCAGCATATCAGGGGTGCAGGTAAGCGGGTCGGGTTCCAGCGCCTCCCCGAGGGAACTACCCCCCTTCTGGACCAGCTCTACCAGCCGCTTGAGGGTCACCAGCCCCAGCAGCTTACCTGTCCGGGCCACCAGAAAGGCGTTGTCCAGTCCGGTGGTCCCGAGGATGTGGAGGGCCGCCTTGGGGCCCTGCCACTCGTAAAGGAGGATGTTAGGCTGCTCCATAATGTTCCCCGCGGTGAGCACCTTGGCCGGTGAAGCATCCTGCACAAACTCCCGGACATAGGCATCGCTAGGAGTGGTTATCACCTCCTCCGGCGTGCCAATCTGGATAATCCCGCCATCCCTCATAATGGCGATGCGGTTCCCCAGCTTCAGGGCTTCATCGAGGTCATGGGTCACAAAGAGAATCGTTTTCTGAACCTCCGCCTGGATATTCAGGAGTTCATCCTGCATCTGGCGGCGAATCAGCGGGTCCAGCCCGCTGAAAGGCTCATCCATAAGCAGTATCTCGGGGTCGGTAGCCAGAGCCCTGGCTATCCCCACTCGCTGCTGCATACCGCCACTGAGGGCACTGGGAGGGTAGCTTTCCCACTCCTTGAGCCCTACTTTGGCAATCACTTCCCGCGCCCGGGCGTAGCGCTCCTCTCTGGCCACCCCCCTCACCTTCAACCCGTAAGCCACGTTATCAAGCACACTGCGGTGGGGAAACAGACCGAAGTACTGAAAAATCATCCCCGTGGTGTGGCGGCGCAGCTCGATAAGCCGCTTACTTTTATAACCACAGATATCTTCCCCGTCGATGAGGACCTTCCCCGCCGTGGGCTCAATGAGGCGGAGAATGCAGCGTATCAGGGTAGACTTACCGCTTCCCGACAGCCCCATAATGACGAAGAGTTCACCCCGGTTGACCTGGAAGGAGACATCACGCACCGCCAGCACGCAACCAGTTTCCTCCAAGAGGGACTCCTTGCTGGCGGTGCGCTTTTCCGAATTGATTATCTCCTTGGCATCACTGCCGAAGACCTTCCACAGCCCGCTGACCTCGATACAGACTTCACCGTTCTGTGAAAGGTTGCCATTCTTCAAAGCTGTTTTTCCTCCTCACTAACCCTGGTTGTTCAGGGTAGAGCCGCCTTAACCTTGCTGGCGACATCTGAGGGAACCCAGCTAGTCCACAACGACTCGTACTCCTCCAGGAACCAGATAGCTGCCTCCCCGGTGCTTGCTTTGTTTTCCTGCATGTAAGCCAGGGCTTTATTGCACTGGGCAGTAGTACTCTCGTAATTGCGGAGAAACTCCACTACCTCAGGAGCCCTATCCAGAAGGCTGGCATGAACCACGATATTAACCTTGTTGGCCGGATAGGCACAGGCGCAGGTGGTCTCCCATATCTCCTTATCATAGGGCGGTTCTTCAATCTTGGTCATGTCATATTTGCCCAGAGCCCAGGTTGGTTCCCAGTAGTAACCAAGCCACGGCTCGCCCTTTTCATAGGCACCGGCCATGGAACCAGACAGGGCGGCATCCGAGCCAGCGAGAAAGTCAGTATAGTATTCATCCAGCCCGTAGACCTTGAGCTTTTCACTATTGATACCTGTGCATTCCCAGCCGGGGACGGAGTTCACAAAGCGTCCCTTGGTCGGGGCTTCAGGGTCTTTGAACAGCTCCCAGTACTTGGGTAAATCTTCCACGGATACACCTTCCGGCAGGTCACCATTCTCAATCATATAGGTCGGCACCAGCCACCCCTGCCAGTTATCAAGGAAGTTACCCCCCAGGTCAACTACCTCACCAGCGGCGATGTGTTTATCATAAGCCTCCTGCTGGTTCTCTACCCAGCATTCCATCTCTACATCTATATCCCCGCGTGCTAAACCTTCAAACAGAGCAATTGTCGCACCGGGGATGAACTCCGACTCCGGATGACCATAGCCGTTCTCGACAATAAAAGCGGCGATGCGGTTATGCACCTGAACGCTGTCCCAGCCGACATCAGCAAAGACAATAGGTGCCTTCGATGCAGGCTCCGGTGCCGCCGCACAACCGGCAAAGGGCAACACGATAAGTAAAGCGCCAAGGGCAATCATGAGAATCTTAATGCCTGGTTTCCGTTTTATAATCACCAGTATTACCTCCCTAATTTAGCAAAAATTCTTACCTTCAAAATAACTCCCGGCTGAAGACACCCGGGGAACTTAAACGGGGATAAATAACCTTGATGGATAGAAAGTGGCCTGGAGATTAACTGAGGAACTTCAAAGGAGTAAAGAGGAGTTGGCAAGGATTCTGGTGCCGGAAGATATGGCTACATCCTTCAGGTATCCGGTTCACCCATATTTCTTAAATCCCCCTCTCATCTTATTCCCTTAAGCCTGCCCCTTCCTCAGCAGACCGGCCGCGGGCCAACAACCTTGCCATTCTAAACGGTCTTCTCCCGGCCTGTCAAGTCAAATGCCGGCCTGGCCCCCGGCCCCGGCAAGGTTACCTCGATTAAGCCCGCTTGTCCTTCCCTCACCGGCAGTGTTAGAATCAGCAGGGAGCAATTAATACCGTGTCTGGAAATAAACATCCCGCCAATGCCGAATCAGCCATCGATGAGGTGCGCCTGCGCCGGCTCACCGTGGACGAAGCCCTGATGAAGCTGGACCGGTTCCTGAATGATGCCTTTGTGGCCGGTTTATACCGGGTCAAGGTAATTCACGGCAAGGGGACAGGGACACTGCGTGAGGCCGTCCGGGAGGAGCTCGCCACCCATTCCCTGGTCAAATCATACCAGCCCGGTGGCTACGGGGAGGGAGGCGCCGGGGTTACTATCGTGGAGCTGGCCCTCAAGTAGCAACCGCTCATTGAAAGAGCGCCGGCTTTTAGCTATAATGTCGGTAATCATGGTGAGTGTAGCCCAGTGGTCTAAGGCGCCAGGTTGTGGCCCTGGATATCGAGGGTTCAAATCCCTCCACTCACCCCACTCAAGGCGCCTATAGCTCAGCGGACAGAGCATCGGTCTTCGGAACCGAGGGTCGTGGGTTCGAATCCCTCTAGGCGCGCCATCTTTTAAAGCTAAAAAGACCCGAACTGTTGATTCAGTTCGGGCTTTTCGTGTTAAATGGCACTAATTTGGCACTAATTGGAGTAATGAAGCTGAAACAGATTCAATGCGTTAAATCTCTGTGTAAGATATGAACTACTTCGACGGCTATCTTGGCTTCTTCTGCATTAAAGCTGAGTTGGTTGCGAATTTCATTACTTGGATGTACGAGGTTTCTATACTCTCTTAGAGGATGGGATAATTTCTGCATTCCAGCAGAAACAAGCTTAAGTTCAACTGAAACTTCTATGAGTGTGGAGAAATCCCAACGAGTAATATCGTTTTCTTTAGGTGTGGATTTAGCGGTTAAAGCAATTGTATTGTTTGATAGTAACAAATCGGTAAGAATGGCCTCAATGATTCCACCACAGAGGATTATTACTGCTTTCCAGCAGTAAGATATAAAGGCTCTTTGTATTTCTTCATAATCACGTTCAATTATAGCTCTTAGGTCTGAATTACTAATGAACTAGAAGTAATGAAGAAGAATGAAGCACAAGGCCTTGATAACATTAAGCGTATCGAAAGAACATGCGAGGAGCGGGAGCAGAAACTCCGTGAGCTAGAGGACGCCTTCGAAAAATACAAACAGGATGCCGATGAGTTCGTCAACAACAATAAGCAATTCATGCTCCAGTACTATATGATTGAGGGCTTTGTGGCCATGCTACGTACATCACCATCAACTAAGGAAGGTATCAAGGAACTAGCCAGTAATATTCTAATGATGGGTGAGGCCATTTGGAAGTTTTCCAATGAACCTGACAAACTCAGATGGTTATTCGTCCATACTGTCTTAGGAGAACATCTCCACTGCTACAATTGCGACAGATGCGGGTTGAAGTTCATAGCGAACCAGGAAGTTCAAAGCCATATACTGGGTTACCATTGTCCCAATTGTGCTTACATGTCGTCTATGGAAGCAGATGACAGCTTCCTTGAGGCAATGCTCAGTTCCAGCGAGCCTACCAATGCCAACGAGACACAGGAACAAGAGGAATAGCTGCAAGATTGTCAGCAAACATTTCACTTGTATAATTAGATAACAAAACAAGCTTTTGCTACGTCAACTGCGCACGTTCTGGATAACCAATCAGCGAGACAGTGAGAGTGCTACAACATTTCTGAATGCTAGCTGCCTTGCCTCAGGTAGTCCATAAGCTCAGAAAAAGCTGGAGGAAATCCCGCTTTGAAGGTGAGGAATGAGGCTGTAGGATATCTCATCCCGGCCTTATGGGTTGCTTCAAGCCCCTCAATTACTGCTGCGGCTTTGCTTATGGGCATGGCAAAGGAAAGCTCGTGGTCCTGTGTTTGGGCTATCACTCTGTCACCACCGCCAGCTACAATTAACTGGCATCGATCGGTCAAAATCGGCCTGGTAATCTCTTCACTGCAAGCAAGTGCCCCGATACTGCTGGAAACAATAGGCTTGCCTGTTTCATGAGTAGCGGCCTGTATCAACCTGGATATCTGAGCCGGGTTTCCGTAGATTATTATGACCTGGGGCTCAAAATCAGCCCGGTTGAGAGGAGATGCCACGAGATGAGTATATCTCTCCTGCTCAAGCCGGGGCATATCTCGGAAAATTTTGGCTCTGACACCCTGATTCCAGAACGGGATATTAAAACTGCCATTAAGAAATTTAGCTTTGGCAGGTAGAAAACCCAGGGTCACTGCTCCAACTGGACAAAGCATATCCTCCGGTCCCATTGCCATCGACCAGCCATAACGCCGCACTAAAGCTATACCCTGACATACCGGCATGGGCACTCCTAAATCCCGCTTTGGCCTCTTTACTTTCTCAGGAATTTCACTCGTTGAGCTAACCATTTTAACAGCCACCGGGAAGGTACTCAGGTGAATGTATGAATCTAAAGCTTGACTAACCCTCTGTAGCTCCA
>JAUWPF010000097.1 GCA_030611745.1 Chloroflexota bacterium
GTGGCGGCGGAGAGATTATCGCTACGTACCACCTGGGGGACTCCGCCAAGCTCCCATAGAGACCCCTGTAATCCCTTTACCAATGCCTCCAGTGTGAGTGATAAAGTAAAAGGGGCCCAGGGGGCATAGCTAGAGTGATAAAGTAAAAGGGACCCACCTGACCATGAAGAACAGACTTCCGGTATGCTAGGTGTGACAACCTGGATATTGGAGGGAAGGATGATCAGAGTGGACGAAAAGGAACGAATCAGACGAGCGTATTTTTTACAACGAAAGAGCATAAGGCAGATAGCCAGGGAATTTCACCATTCGAGGAGGAGCGTGCGCAAGGCCATTTATGACCCGGGTCCGCCGCAATACACCAGGGTAGTGCCGACAGCAAAGCCGGTGCTGGGTCCTTTCACGGCTATCATCAATGAGTGGCTGGATGAAGACCTGAGTAGCCCTAAAAAGCAGCGCCATACTGCCAGGCGCGTCTACCACCGACTGGTGGAGGAGCATGGCTTCGAGGGTGGGGAATCGACAGTGCGCTGCTATGTAAGGCAGTGCCGTCCTAGGGAGAGGGAAGTATATCTTCCCCTGGAGTATGACCCCGGCAGCGATGCCCAGTGTGACTTCGGTACTGCTTATGTAGTGATGAAGAGCAAATTGGAGGAAGTCCAGCTGTTTTGCCTGAGGCTGTGCTATTCCACCAGACCCTTCGTCATGGCCTTTCCCCATCAGAAGCAGGAAGCCTTCTTTGAGGGGCATGTAGCTGGCTTCGATTTCATGGGAGGGGTCCCCGGAAATATCTGGTATGATAACCTATCATTAGCGGTGAAGAATCTTCTCAAAGGTAAAGGGCATAGAGTTCAGGAACAGGAAAGCTTTATTGGTTTTCGTTCCCACTATCTGTTCCAGAGCCAGTTCTGCAACGTGGGAGAGGCCCATGAGAAGGGCCTCATTGAGAACCTGGTGGGATATGCCAGGCGTAACTTTCTGGTGCCAGTGCCCGAAGTTTCCTCCTTTCAGGAACTCAATGAGCTTCTCCTGGAGCGATGCCTTAGAGAAGACCAACGTCGGCTAAGGGGGAAGGACAAAACCGTTGGGGAGCTGTGGCAAGAGGAAAAGGCAAAGCTATTGCCTCTACCCAAGTACGCCTATCCTTGCTGCAAGGTGTGTGGTGTGAGAGCCAACTCCCTGAGCCTGGTGACCTTCCAGACCAACCGTTACAGCGTCCCCATAGCCCATGCTTACGCGAAGCTTATCCTGAGAGCCTTCGTAGACCGCGTGGAGCTCTCCGCCGGGGAGCAAGTGGTAGCAGTACATCGCCGCTCCTATAGGCGGGAGGAGGATATTATCAACCCACTCCACTACTTGCCTCTTCTGAAGGAAAGGCTTCGAGCTTTTCCCTATGCCAAGGCCATCCGCCGTTGGCACTGGCCCGAGGTCTTTGACCGTTACCTGACCGCCCTCCGGGAGAGACATCAGGATGGTTTCGCTACCAGAGAGTTCATCCGTGTCCTGGAGCTTTGCTCAAGTTATCCCGAGGAGAAAGTAGCCCAGGCTATGGACCAGGCCCTGGCTTGGCATGCCTCAAGCTTTGACGTGGTAAACAATATCCTGAGGCGAGACTCTCTTGCGGAGCCGATCTTACTTCCTCTCGGGGCGGAGCGGACGCCACCATGCCCAAGAGTTGAGGACCGGGGACTGGCCCACTACAGCCAGCTGATGGGGAGGATGTGATGGCACAGGAATTACTCATCAAGAGTTATCTGAAGCAACTGAGGCTGCCGGCCATTGCCCAGAGCTACAACAAACTGGCCAGGGAGGCAGGAGAGGCTAATATGCCTTATGAGAACTACCTCCTGGCCCTCCTGGAGATGGAGACGGCACAAAGAGACCAAAACACGACCAGGAAGCGCATCACCGGGGCCCGCTTCCCTTACCTGAGAACCCTGGACCAGTTTGATTTCTCGGCTATCCCTTCCCTCTCGAAGGGCAAGGTGCTGGAACTTAGCCGCGGAGAATATATCCGGGCAAAGGAGAATCTCATTGCCGTGGGTAACACGGGTACCGGTAAGACCCATCTTGCCATCAGCCTGGGGCTGCTGGCATGCCAGCAGGGATGGAAGGTAAGGTTTTACACTGCCGCCGGACTGATTAACGAACTCAGCGAGGCACAGGCCCAACAGCGGTTGAGCAGACTGGAGAAGCAACTTGCCAGGCAGGACCTGATCATCCTGGATGAGGTGGGCTTCATCCCATTCACACCCGCCGGAAGCCACACGCTCTTCCAGTTCTGCTCTGGCCGCTACCTCAAAGGCTCCATGATTATCACCACAAACCTTGAGTTCGAGCGCTGGACAGAGGTCTTCGGCGATGAGCGCCTCACCGCAGCCCTTCTCGATAGGCTGACTCATAAATGTCACATCCTGGAGATGAACGGGGATAGCTACCGCTTCAAGGAAAGCCTGAGACGACAGGAGGTGATGGCCTAGAGATTATTGATTTTGCCAGGGGTGGGTCCATTTTCGGTTAGCACAGGTGGGCTCATTTTGGGTTGTCATTCACACGTGAGACCAGTTTAAAGGCAGGGCGATGCTGTTCGATGGACCTCTGGGTCAGCCAGAAGATTTGCTCGTAGCTCTCACCCGGTCTGCCCTTGTATGATTTCTCGAGGAAAAGAAAATCGCAGCGCTTGTAGCGCTTGCGGTCAAGCACAACGGAGATGCGGCGGCCGCGCTCATTGAAGGCGATGATATCCACCCGCTCCAGCTCTCCCAACACCTCATCGGGTGATGGCGGCTCGTCTTCACGCAGGCAGAAGATATGCCTGCCCGCCGCCGGCCATCGGTGCTGCGTACGGAGTACCAGCCACAGCTTATCCCCTCTCAGAATCTGCAGGCGGTAAGGGAAGCGGTCACTGACACATCGCTCTAGAATCCAGGTTCCTTTTATCACTGTGATGATTATACCGCAAAAGTCAAATCCGCAATGAACTTTTCATCGGAATGTTCAATTGACTTGGACTACACAGATTATTTCTGATTAGAGATGCCTGCGTCTCTGGTACCCCGATTTCTTAACGGTTATTCCCGCTTGAGGGGCATTGGCGAATGCCATCTTTACCTCTGGAGAAGGTCGGCTTAGTCTTTGTCAAACACACCCAGCCCTAGGGGGGTAACCTGAGGACGTACATAGGTAACATGATAGTGTTA
>JAUWPF010000042.1 GCA_030611745.1 Chloroflexota bacterium
CTGAGGAAAAGCAGGAAATAATGCGCCACTCGGCGGCTCATGTTATGGCGCAGGCAGTGCAGTCGATCTTTCCCGATGACAAATTTGGTATTGGCCCCGCCATTGTAAATGGTTTTTACTATGACTTTGACCTGCCCCGCCCGTTAATCCCTGAAGACCTGCCTCTCATTGAGGCTAAGATGAAAGAGATTATTACCTCCGACCTGCCTTTTTCCCGTCGGGAGGTAGCCAGGGGAGAGGCTGAGGCGTTATTTGCCGACCAGCCCTATAAACTGGAGCTGCTTGGTGAGATTCCTGATGAGAAGGTCAGCCTGTACCAGCAGGGCCCGTTTGTTGACCTGTGCCGGGGTCCTCATGTGAACTCCACAGGGGAAATAAAAGCCTTCAAGCTGGTCAGCATTGCTGGTGCCTACTGGCGGGGTGATGAACACCGCCCGATGCTGCAGCGAATCTACGGTATTGCCTTCGACACCGGAGAGGCCCTTGATAATTACCTGGAAGAGATAGAGAAAGCCTCGGAGCGTGACCACCGGAAACTGGGGAGGGAACTCGACCTGTTCAGCATCCATGAGGAAGCCGGGCCGGGACTGGTCCACTGGCACCCCAAAGGGGCGGTGATACGCCGCGTTATTGAAGACTTCTGGAAGGATGAGCACGTCAAGCGCGGCTATGATATCGTATACACTCCCCATATTGCCAAACTGGACTTATGGAGGACCAGTGGTCACTGGGAATTCTATCGTGACTATTTATATGCCCCAATGGAGGTGGAGGGACAGGAGTATATCATCAGACCGATGAATTGCCTGGGGCATATTCTGATTTACAAAACAAAATTGCATAGTTACCGTGAGCTGCCTCTGCGCTATGCCGAGTTGGGCACTGTTTATCGCTATGAACGCTCCGGGGTATTACATGGCCTGTCACGGGTTAGAGGTTTTACCCAGGATGACGCTCACATTTTTTGCCGCTTTGACCAGCTGGAAGAGGAAGTTAAAGGGGTATTAGACCTGGCCCGTTTCATGGTAGATACCTTCGGTTTTACTAGCTACCAGGTGTTTCTATCTACCCGGCCTGAGAAATACGCTGGTGGTATCCAGGTCTGGGAAGAGGCTACCCAGACGCTGATTCAGGCCCTGGAGCGGGTAGGCCTTGACTATCAAGTTGACCCCGGCGAAGGGGTATTTTATGGGCCTAAAATAGATATCAAATTCGAGGACGCTCTGGGTCGGGGGTGGCAGGGACCCACCATTCAGGTTGACTTTAACCTTCCCCAGCGTTTTGGGGTCACCTATGTCGGTGAAGATGGGCGGGAGCACCAGGTGGCAATGGTACACCGTACCGTGCTGGGCAGTATGGAACGCTTTTTTGCCTCGCTTATTGAACACTATGGGGGCGCCTTCCCGGTATGGTTGGCACCGGTCCAGGTAATGGTAATCCCGGTGGCGGACCGCCATCTGGACTACGCCCATAAACTTAAGGCTGAACTGAAAGATGAAGGCGTGCGGGTTGAGGTCGATAGTCGCTCAGAGCGGATAAACCTGAAGATCAGGCGGGCACAACTGGAAAAGATACCCTATATGCTGATTGTGGGTGACAAAGAGGTAGCTGCCGCTACTGTTTCCGTGAGGCTGCGCAGCGGTGAGCAGCTGGCCTCCCAGCCACTGGCTCACTTCAAGGAAACTATCAGAGCAGCTATTGCCAGTAAGACAGGGGAATTAGGGTTGTAGTTTGATTAGCTTAAGGTAATATGCTATAGTTTTTCGCAGAGTTTATACTCGGGTTCAGGGAGGTAAATAGAGACATAATTAAGAAGCTGCGTATCAACGGGATGATAAGGGCTCCTGAGGTGCGTGTTGTCGGTGAGAAGGGAGAGCAGCTGGGGATTATGCCTCTCAAGCAGGCACTGGAGGCAGCGAGGAATCACAACCTTGACCTGGTTGAGGTAGCCGCTACCGCCGCGCCGCCGGTATGTCGCTTACTTGATTACGGGAAATACAGGTATGAGCAGGCCAAGAAGGAGCGCGAGGCCAGAAAGGGCCAGAAAGCCTCGGTTCTAAGGGAAGTGAGGGTACGGCCCAAAATCGGTATTCACGACCTTGAGGCCAAGTCCAGGAAGACCCGGAAACTGCTTGATGGGGGAGATAGGGTTAAGGTATCGGTACTATTCCGGGGGCGTGAAATCACACACCCGGAAATTGGGCGGAAGTTACTGCAGGGGATGGCAGAGTCAGTCAAGGAGGTAGCTTCCATTGAGGGGCGGCCACTAATGGAAGGGAAAAGGATGAATATAATTCTAATACCAATCAGTCAGAAGACTAAGGGAAAACGGGAGATAAAAGAGTCTTAAAATGCCAAAACTCAAGACCCATAAGGGGGCAAAGAGCCGCTTCCATATCACGGGCAGCGGCAAGATTTTGCGGACAAAGGGCGGGAAAAGCCACCTGCGCCGCCGGAAACCAAAGCGCGTTAAACGCCTTTATGATGAGCTAATTGCGGTAAGTCCTGCTGATAAACCACGCATCAGAAGGCTTCTGCCCTACGGGTGAAGTAAATTTCAGGGAGAGTATCTTGCCACGAGTAAAGAGAGGTGTCACCACTCATCGCCGGCATAAAAAGGTGCTGGCTTTAACTAAAGGGCAGCGGGCAACCCGGCATTCCCTCTACCGGCGGGCTCATGAAGCCATGCTCAAGTCACTGACTTACGCTTATTTCCACCGCCGTGAGCGGAAGGGGGATATGAGACGCCTGTGGATACTGCGGGTCAACGCCGCCTGCAGGGCTCATGGGCTTACCTATAGCCAGTTCATGGCTGGCTTGAAGAAATCGGGGGTCGAAATCAATCGCAAGATGCTGGCCGACATGGCAGTCAAGGAACCAGGAGCCTTCGCTAACCTGGTAACTGTAGCCAGAGGGCAGGGTCAAGGCGAGAGCTAAAGATAGTATTATCATCACCTTACCCTCTCATCTCCCCCCCTATGATGAGGGCCACTTATGTCTCTTTAATTCCCCGCTCAGAAACTGTCACCGGCTCCTGGTACCTTCCTTGACCCTCTGCTGGTGATAACCTATAATCCAGAGTGGTTAAGGCGGTAAGATGTTACAGCAACTCGAAGAGTTAAAACTGAATGCGCTGCAGGAATTAGGCAGTATTGGCAGCCCCGGGGAACTGGAAGACTGGCGAGTCCGCTACCTGGGAAAGAAGAGTGAGCTGAGCATGCTCCTGCGCCGTCTGGCCGCATTGCCTCTGGAGGAGAGGAAGGCTGTCGGGACCCTTGCCAATGAGCTTAAGGCTCATTTAGAAGATAGCCGGCGGCAAAAAGAGCTGGCTCTGCAGGAGCTGGCAGCATCGGCCCGGGAGGAGGCTCTTGATATTACTCTACCCGGCCGTCCTGTTCCCACGGGTCGACTGCACCCCCTTACCCAAACCCTGGACGAGATATGCGACATCTTTGTCTCTATGGGCTTTCAGGTGGTAGAAGGACCGGAGGTAGAGTGGGACTATTATAATTTTGAGGCACTGAATATTCCCGGGGAGCACCCGGCCCGCGATAATATGGCAACCCTCTGGGTCGATTTTGAGGCAGAGAATGGCGAGAGACCCATGCTGCTGCGGACTCACACTACTTCGGTAACGGCCAGGATTATTGAAGGGGCAACACCTCCGATAAGGGCCGTTGAACCTGGCAAGGTCTATCGTTATGAGGCGAGTGATGCTACCCATGTGCCCATGTTCCATCAGATTGATGGGATAGCAGTGGATAAGGGAATTACCATGGCTGACCTTAAGGGGACACTCTATGAGTTTGCCCGCCGTTTCTTTGGTGAAGATAGGAAGGTGCGTTTTCGCTGTGACTATTTCCCCTTCGTTGAGCCCGGGGTCGAGATGGCTATTGAGTGTTCCGTCTGTGGTGGTGAAGGCTGCCGCTTATGCGGAGGTAGCGGCTGGATTGAAATTCTAGGAGCCGGAATGACCCATCCCGAGGTACTCAGGCGGGGTGGTATTGACCCTGAGGTATATAGCAGCTTTGCCTTCGGTATGGGTATCGACCGCCTGCCCATGCTCCGCTACGGGATTGATGATATCAGGCTGCTTTATGGCAGTGACCTCAGGTTCTTAAGGCAATTCTAAACGATGAAGGTCTCACTTAAGTGGCTTCAAGAATATGTAGATGTGGTGCTGCCGGCGGCTGACCTGGCCGGGCGGCTGACCATGGCCGGCAGTGAGGTCAAGGGGATTCAGGTTACCGGCGGCTGGGAAAATATTGTTGTCGGTCAGATAACTGCTATCAATCCTCACCCCAATGCTGACCGTCTCAGACTGACTACTATAGACCTCGGCTCTGAACAGCACACTGTTGTCTGCGGGGCACCAAACCTCAATTGTGGAGATAAAGTAGCCTTTGCCTATATTAACGCTCAGCTTACTGACCCTCACAGTGGAAAGCTGTTCCGCTTGAAGCCGGCCAAAATCCGGGGTGTTGCTTCTGATGGCATGGCTTGCTCCGAGAGAGAGCTGGGTATCTCCGATAACCACGAGGAAATTATGATTCTGCCTGATGAAGCTCCGCTGGGGATGCCACTGGCTGATTATCTGGGGGACAGCATCTTTGACCTTGACATAACCCCTAACCGGCCCGATTGCCTGTCGGTAATCGGTATCGCCAGGGAGACGGCAGCTCTCACCGGGCAGGGCCTGCATATAGCTGAGGTTGAGTATGAGGAGGCCGAAGTCTCTATTGACCGGCAGGTCTCGGTTGAAATTGATGCTCCTGACCTGTGTCCCCGGTATTGTGCCAGCCTGATTGAGGGAATAAGGCTGGCTCCGTCA
This sequence comes from Chloroflexota bacterium, assembly GCA_030611745.1. Taxonomy (GTDB): domain Bacteria; phylum Chloroflexota; class Dehalococcoidia; order Dehalococcoidales; family JAUWPF01; genus JAUWPF01. Next base: position 4,832 of record JAUWPF010000042.1, read on the forward strand.
CCGCCGTGGCTGCAGCAGCGGCTTATCTCGTATGGCATCCGCCCCATAAATAATATTGTTGATATTACCAATTACGTTATGCTGGAATACGGCCAACCCCTCCATGCCTTTGACTATGAGCGGCTCAGGGGGAAGAAAATCATCGTGCGCCGGGCGGATGCCGGTGAAGTTATCGTAACCCTGGATGATGTGGAGAGGACGCTCTCCAGTGACATGCTGGTTATTGCCGATGAAGAACGAGCGGTAGCCATTGCCGGGGTGATGGGGGGAGCCAATAGTGAAGTGGCCGGGGTTACCGGTTCCATCCTGCTGGAAGCGGCCGGTTTTAACCCGGCGAGTATCCACCATACCGGTGACGCCCTGCGGCTGCCCAGCGAGGCCCGGATGCGCTTTGAGCGGGGTATCAGCCCTGAGCTGGCCTTACCGGCGCTGAGGCGGGCCACCCAGCTCATCATCCAGCTTGCCGGCGGGAAAGCCGCTCAAGGACTCATCGATGTTTACCCTGGAAAGCGGGAGCGCCTCCCTATCCGCCTTACAATCGGCATGGTAGAGCGCCTGCTAGGAGTTGCGTTTAACCTTGACCGGATAGTGGGAGCGCTGACTTCCCTGGGCTTCGACTGCGAGGTAACCGCTTCAGAGGTCAGGGTTACACCGCCTTACTGGCGCAGCGACATAAGTCTGGCAGTCGACCTCATTGAGGAGGTAGCGCGTACTTTAGGCTACGACAAAATCCCGGCGGCCATGCTCAGTCAGCCGCTGCCCCGACATAGTCCCGAACCGGTGCTTGACCTCAAACGGAGAGTAAGGCAAAGTCTTACCGGTTACGGCTTCCAGGAGGTAATTACCTATTCCCTGACCAGCCTGGAGAAGTTAGGCAAATTGCTCCCCGGGACCGGTGAGGTCAGACCCGTGCCCCTCCGCATGGCCAATCCTATGACCGCTGACCAGGAATATCTGCGCCCCAATCTCCGGCCCAGTCTTCTGGTGGCTCTGGAAGCAAATAGACGGCATGAGAGCGGCGGCATCAAACTCTTCGAACTGGGTAAGGTGTATTTACCCCGGCCCAATGACCTGCCCGGCGAGCCTGAAGTACTGTGCGGTATATTGAGTGGCCCCAGGCAGGAGAGGTCATGGCTGGGGGATAGCGAGCCGGTCGATTTCTTCGATGCCAGGGGAGTAGTAGAGGGCTTACTTGACCGGTTAGGCATAGATGCCGACTTCAAAGAGGGTAGCGATAAGGGTCTCCATCCCCGCAGACAGGTCTCCATCGTTATCGCTGGCAGCAATGCTGGTATTATTGGTGAGGTGCATTCCAGGGTAGTGGAGGCTTTTGAGATATCCGAGCCTGTCTATCTATTTGAAATTGACCTGGCGGCATGCTTACCTTTCACTGCGAATTGTAAAGCATTCCAGCCGGTACCGCGCTTCCCGGCTATGGTTAGAGATATAGCGCTGGTGGTTAGTAGCGGGGTAACCCATCAAAGGGTACGGGACATTGTGAAGAGCTTCCCCCTGGCAGCCCGGGTCGAGATATTTGATGTTTATGCTGGCGAACAGGTCCCGGAGGGTAAGAAGTCCCTTGCCTATAGAATCACCTTTCAATCACCCACCCATACCCTGACTGATGAAGAGGTCAATGGAGTTCAACGGCAAATCCTGGACAGGCTATCAAGTGAGCTTGGTGCCTCTCTCCGCAGCTAACTAACCTCGCGTAAGCACCTCGAGCTTTCCGGTTATTTCATCCAGCGGCACAAGCTCGGTTTCCCTTTCGGAGCGTCTTTTTAGCTCCACGCTGTTTTTCTCCAGGGTCCGGGGACTGACAGTCAGCCGGAACGGTATTCCCAGCAGGTCGGCATCGTTGAACTTTATGCCTGGTGACTCTTCACGGTCATCAAAAAGCACTTCCAGGCCGGCTGCTTCAAGCTCGGAATACAGGCTTTCAGCGACCTCTGAAACCCGGGAGCCTTCACGGTATAGCGGGCAGAGGTAAAAGTGGTAAGGGGCAATCGATACCGGCCAGATGATGCCCTTATCATCATAGCTGTTCTCTATAACAGCCGCCAGCAGTCTGCCCAGGCCAATGCCGTAACAGCCCATCGTAATGGAGCGGGATACACCGTCCGGGTCGATAAAGAATGCCCCCAGCTTTTCACTGAGGAAGGTGCCGAGCTTGAAGATATGTCCTACCTCAATCCCGCGCCGGGATGATAGGCTGCTGCCGCATCCGGGACATGCTTCACCGGCGTGAGCCCGGGCAATATCGGTTATAATATCAGCCTTAAAGTCCCGGGGGTAGTTGACATTCCTGAGATGGGTATCCGGCTTATTGGCACCGGCAACGAAGTTCATTCCCGGGGTTACGGAATCATCGGCAACGACCTTGATGCCGCTTATGCCTACCGGCGATGCTGCCCCGGCGACCAGCCCGGCGCTTGTTACCTCGGCTTCACTGGCCAGGCGGAGTTCAAAGCAGCCCAGGGCATTTCTTAGTTTTACATCGTTTACTTCAAGGTCACCTCTGATAACCGCAAAGACCAGCTCTCCGTCGGCAATATAGAATACTGTCTTGAGGGTATGGCTTTGGGGTATCCCCAGGAAATCGGATACCTCCTCAATGGTAGCTTTACCCGGTGTTTTCACCTCTTCCCGGGGTAATGGCGCCTCGTCTTCCGGTCTGCTCTTAATGCTCCGGGCCTTCTCTACATTGGCGGCGTATCTACACTTATCGCAATAGATAATCTCGTCCTCACCGCTTTCGGCGATGACCATAAACTCATGAGAGTCCTTGCCGCCAATAGCGCCGCTGTCAGCCTCGACCTGGAGGACGGGTAGACCGCACCGGCTGTAGATATTTTGATAGGCGCTGGTCATCTTTTGATAGCTCCGGGCCAGCCCTTCTTCATCAGTATCAAAGCTATAGAGGTCCTTCATAGTGAACTCACGGACCCTGAGTAACCCGGCTCTGGGGCGGGGTTCGTCACGGAATTTGGTCTGGATTTGATATAGCAGGAGCGGCAGGTCGCGGTAGCTCTGGACGTTACGGCTCACCAGGTCGGTAATGACCTCCTCGTGGGTTGGTCCCATGACCAGCTTGCTCTCTCTGCGGTCGGAGAGTGTAAACAGCCCTTTGCCGAAAGACTGGTCCCGTCCCGTCCGCTGCCACAGCTCTATCGGTTGAAGCACGGGGAGTACCA
>JAUWPF010000048.1 GCA_030611745.1 Chloroflexota bacterium
AGTACTTCGATGGCCTGGAAACCATCTATGCAGTAGGCATCCGCCTCTATTTCTTGAGCAAATTCCCCGGAGACTGCGGCTCCTCCACCCAAAACTTTAACTTTGTTCCTGATTTTGTCTTTTTTCAGCGCTTTAATTACCTCCCCCATGGCGGGCATCGTGGTAGTTAGGAGAGCGGAAAGTCCCAAAAAATCGGGCTTGTATTCCCTGACCACCCCCACAATCTTTTCCGTAGGAACATCTATACCCAGGTCGTTTACTTCATATCCCGTACCCCTGAGCAGGATAGCCACGATATTCTTGCCAATATCATGCAGGTCTCCCTTTACGGTAGCGATAACAAATTTCCCCTTGGCGGCGACGCCAGCTTTTTCAAGATGTGGCCTTAGAATGTCCATCGCCTTACTTACTGCCTCAGCCGAGGCTAACATGTCGGGGATAAAGTATTCCCTGGTAGCGAATTTGCTTCCTACCACCTGCATCCCCCCGGTTAAGCCCTCTTCAATAATAATCTGCAGGTCGATATTGCTTTCGAGTGCCAGTTGGGTTAGTTCCGCTACTGCGGGCTTCCCTTCCATATCCCCGTCTAGCCCTTCATCATCGCTGGTGGCCCTTCCCTGGATAACATTCTCCTTAAGTGGGGTGATTATATCTTCGCTCATTGTGTTTACCCTCCTTCATATGTATTCAGTCTGGGGAATATGCCGGGTATTTCCTCAAACACTCTTTTCGTGGTAACCGGGTCGATATGCTCAACGGGCAGCGATAGTAGTTCTTCCATCCTCTTGTGGGCTAGTGCCAGCACATTGTCCTTAAGCCCCTCGGATTCAAAGGGATAAGGTACTGAAAGCTGGTTACTGTGCAGCATACGACGGATATAGCGGATGAATAGCTTCTGTGACGTTCCCATTACCTCTCTTATCTGTTTTAAGGTGTCAGTGATTTCCGGTTCGTTTATTTGCGGTGGCCTTAGAAAGAATTTTATCATCTGGAACTGGGCATCATCCAGGATGGCTTGCAGGGGACAGAAGGTGATGTTATTCTCAAGCAGCCCGTAGGCACAATGCAGATATTGCGGCCCGCTTAAGGTAGTCACAATATCTGAAAACAGCCTCTCGATTGATGATTGAAATCCCGGTACCTTCACATCGCAAACGCCAGCGGTGGAGTAGCAGGGCAGCTTATAGAATCGAGCCATCTGGACGCAGTCAATGTTGTACTGGCTTGATTCGGGAGCCCCGTAAGAGTCATAAAGGTTGTCCATTCGAGCCCTCACCGGCACACTCCCGTAGAGTATCGGCGTTCCCTTATTTACCAGTTGGCTTAGTGTTATCCCGGCGAGAATTTCAGCGTTCGTTTGGGCCACGATGCCGGCTTCCTTCATAGGAGCCGTAGTTCCCGCCTGGGGTGAAATGGCGACGGCTACAGGTAACCCTCTCCTGCAAATCTCGATTAACGTCTGAGTGGTATCGTTAACAAACTGGAGGGGGCTTTTGACCAGACAGGTAATGAAGGAAATGATGGGGTTCTCCCTGAGTTGTTCCTCTCCCCCGGCTATTATTTCCGCCATCCTGATGACATTGTCCAGCTGGCTCAGGGTGGTTAGTCCTGCCATGACATGCTTGGTGGTGTTATCTAAAGAGGCAAAGAATTTGTTAACATCCTTATTATCTTCGGTAACGTCCTTATCCTGGATGTTGACGGGACGGATGAAGGCATCCAGGCTTTCGAGATGCTCACCTAAGCGGGCTGCCTGGCAGAGGTCGAGGACGGTTCCCCGGCGCTGCCTGAACTCGGGCACTTGGACCTCAACACCGGTGTCAGCTTTCTTAACGTAGGTCTCGAAAACAACATCGAGCCAGAGGTTGGTTTCGGAGCCGGAGACAAAGAATACCCTTGATTCCTTCCCGTTCATTATCAGGCTATTATCCTCATTTCTCGCCCCTAATTTAACTACCGTGGGTGCGCTCTCGATAGCGCTTAAGACCACTGCCTCCGGTATTTTTATCAGCCAGGAAGGATTATCAGTATCGGGAAGTAGGGTAACCCTGGCGCCGTTGGCATGGAAGAGTTCGGCTGCTTCACGATTGAAGGATATGATACCGGGGTCATCCAGAATTTGCATAGAGGCACGATGGATTTGCTCGACTTGCTCTCCGGTCATCCTCTCGTATGGAGCTTGCACTAAAATTCCTTCTCTAGACATTCTCAAAAAAGCCCTTTCTATCCCTTCCCACATTCAGGTCAAGGTAATCTGCCGCCGTTTGAGCTAAGACTAGCTCCTGGAAAAAGGAGCTATCATGCACCCTTATTGCCTCCGCTACCCTTTTACTGGTAGCATTTATGTTCTCACCGATAATCAGCATCGCTTCTTTACCCCACTATTTCAGGGAACCTGGTTAATATCGTATTTCTTACGTCGGGGGGCAGCCTTCGCCCCGGTTTTGCCAGGATTTCTTCTACCTGTTCCCTTGCCCTCATAAATGTATCCTTGCTCCCCTGTTCCTCCCATCTCTCCCTGAATTCCCGGCTGCTTAAAGTGGGCATATAGTGTTCTTGACGCATGTGGTTTCTCGTATGCTTGGAGGAAACAAAATGACCTCCCGGGCCTACCTTCTTCATGACATCGAAAGCCAGGGTTTCATCATTTACTTCGATGCCTTTTACGGCTCGCATTATCATTCCCAGTATTTCATTATCAATTACGAGTTTTTCGTAGCTCATGGTGAGGGCAAACTCCATTAACCCGGCAGCATCGTGGATGAAGTTCGCCCCTGCCAGGGCACACAGAAGATTGGTAATGGAAGATTCGTAGCCACTTTGAGCATCTATTATATTGGAGTCGGTCATGCCGCCGGTAGCATAAAAGGGAAGCTTGTAGAATTGGGCCATTTGGGCTCCGGCTGCGTTTAGTAGTCCCGTTTCGACAGAGCCGGTAATGTATTTCAGGTCCCGCAGGTCAGTACTGCTGGCAACAGAGCCGAAGATGACCGGGGTGCCCGGATTGGCAAGCTGGCTGATTAACACGCCTGCCAGGGAGTCAACGACCTGCACGGTTAAGGTCCCCGCCAGGGTCACGGGGGCGGTAGACCCCGAGAGAGGCTCGGCAGGACATACCACCGGGACTCCTGTTCTGGCCACGGTTACCAGCATGTCACCGTATAGCTGGTCAATCTTAAAAGGACTTATAGTGCAGGTTATGATTGAGATGATAGGCCTCTCTCGCAGTTTTCGGGCGGACCCGGCGATGATTTGAGCCATCCTGATAACCTGGTTTATACCCTCTAATGTATATACCCCACCCATAACGTGCTTACGGCAGTTGTCGAGGCCGGCAAAGAACCGGTTGACATCGACTTTCTCTACCGGGACATCAGTCGGATAGGTGGGCAGCATAAAGAGGTGAATGTTATCCAGGTTATCTACAAGCCTGGCTATTTCTTTCAGGTCGTCGAGCGTTGCTACCCTTTTATGTCCGTCTTTTCTATCAAGAACATTGAGGGCAGTGCCCCCGGTACCCGCATAGACCCTGCTGCCGCCCAGGGTTAAATCATGTTTCTTGACCCTTCCGTGCAGTATAACCTGGGAGGGAGCCTTGCTGACCAGGTTCATAACCATATCTCGAGGGACTCTTACACGCCGGTTCTGTTCGTCTACCCGGGCATCAGTGTCCCTGAATAAGTCAAGAGCCCTGTCGGAATTTACTTCGATGCCTACTTCCTCGAAAACCCGCATTGCTGTCTCGTGGATTCTCTCTGCTGATTCCTCTGATAGGGGCCTGTAACTACCTCCTTCTACGCCGCTGAAACTCATTCCTTCTTTAGTCATGGAACAAACTCCTCTTTCCGGGTAGGACAATCCTTCTTATTACAGAAATGGCATGCGGAGGAAGTTATACAGGACTCTCCGATGCCGATCATGCCTGATATAGACTTACGAGGCGTCATCAGGCAGGCACCTGTTAGATTAACCCCAATTGATTCACCGTCAAGAAGTCTGAAGAGCTCCTTCTGCTGGATAATGTCCCAGTCACAATAGCCCGGGCTGTAACGCCGGCCCGCTTTGTTTCCCTCTGCGGCAGCGATGCCTCTAACCTCACTTTCAAACCGGTCCGCTACTTTCTCTACTGCCGCTGAGCCGAGGCTGTCTACTACAAGTGCCTCGAGCGCCAGCCCCCTCTCCATTAACCGGGCAGCTTTTTTCTCCAGCCCCTTACCTATCGTTGCCACGAAGATGGCTGCCTGGGTGCAGCCAGAAAACATCGGGGAAATGCGGTGACTTGTGAATACCAGGCCCCCCACAGATAAGGTAGCACCGTTAACATCCCTTATGGGCTTGATGGCGTAACAGACTTGCGGCTCGATAAGGACGTGTGATTCCTCTAGTTGACTATCTATTAATGAGGATGTGCGGGGACTCGGGCTCTGACCTTTCTCATAGTCCAAACGCTGGCAGATTTCACTCTTATCCACTTCTATTTCAATATCTCTTATGACCCTTAGCAATAGAGAACCACCTCCCCGGAGCCTTTAGCGCAAAATACAATCCCTGTCCCGTATCTGGTAAATCATAGAAGAGAGCGGTAAGGCAGTGAGAAATAAGATAGAAAACAAGAAGGAAAAATAGTGAGGGTGAAAATTAGTTCAGCAGGTGAACGTCAGGTGCCAGAGCGGAATAATGATAAGACAACGAGGGTAACGCAATAACTATTAGGGGGAGATATTTCATCACCGTAATGTGCCAGTTTCGCGATTTTTGTACTTATCTATCCTCACCTCCTTCACCCTTTGAAACCCGCCATGCTAATCCCTTACCGCTACCGTAACATTAGCATGAAAGCAGTGTTAGTCTAACCGAAGAGGCAGTCCCTGTCAAATTACCAAATAGAGCCGGACTAGTCTGTTAGGAGGAGAACAAATAGCCCTACTAGGATGCAAACCTTCCTGGGAAAAGGAACCAGCCCTTTGGTATGATCTTGTGACTCATACTATCTCTCAATTCGTTGGGCGTTTCTTACCGAGGCGTATGATAACAACACCTGTGTTGACCCTTCGAGCTCCTTGACAACCAGCCCCCAATACTCCTAGCATAGTCACATAAAGCTTTCCCGGAAGATGATGTTGAGAAGTAACCAGCGTGTCAAGGTCTAACACTAAATGGAAGCGGAAATCGAAAGCACTGGCTGCTCCATTAAGAAAAGAACGAGAGCAATAAGAAACTGGCGTAGGACACTGCTGACTATTGCGGGAACACTTCTTGTAGGGCTAGGAGTTCTCGGAATATTTATGCCTGTTTTGCCTACCACCCCTTTTCTTTTACTTGCTGCTGCATGCTATGCGAGAAGTTCACAAAGGTTTTACGATCGGCTCTTGAATAACAGGTGGCTTGGAAATTATATTAGGAATTATCAACAAGGAAAAGGGGTCCCACTAAAGGTAAAGGTTTTGACCATTGCTTTGCTATGGATAACAATTGGATGTTCGGTCGTATTTGCAGTTCAAGTTTTTCTCGTTAAATTAATTTTGATTCTAATAGCTGTTGGCGTTTCTATACATGTCCTGTCTATCCGAACTTTAAGACAATGAAAGATGGATATAGTCAGGGTGACCTTCCCCCCAAAGTCAACCGTCGCTCCCACCGAGAACTCCAGTAACGCCGGGGTATACCTGGTGTTATGACCATGAACTTGACTTTGGCTTTGAGTATCCTTTAGGAATAGATGGTTCAACCAACAGAGGGAACTGGCAAGGGATGCAAATTTTTAATCTCAGTGAAAGTGAGGTATTGGCGTGAGTGAACCGGGTGAAGAGCAAATAATAAGAAGCAATTGCCGGGGGTGTCATGGTGGCTGTGGGGTGTTAGTCCATGTTAGAGACGGCCGCATCACCAAGATTGAAGGTGACCCTGATGCTCCTACCAACCACGGGGCAATGTGCAGCAAGGGTCTGGCTTTCCAGCAGCTGGTGTATCATCCCGACCGGGTTACATATCCCCTTAAACGAGCCGGCAAAAAAGGAGAAGGCAAATGGCAGCGCATCTCCTGGGATGAGGCGTTGGATACTATTGCCGATAAATATAAGAGTATTAAGCAGGAGTACGGCGCTGAAGCCATCGTCCTGGGTCAGGGCACCGGCAGGGATTATGAGGCTTTCCTGTACCGCTTTGCCAATCTCCTGGGGACACCCAATGTGCTTACCGCCGGCCATATGTGTTATGTTTCCCGGATAGGGGCTACCCTTATTACCTGCGGCAACTTGCCGGTATGCGACTACGATGCCAACCCGAAGTGTGTCATGGTATGGGGAAGCAATACGCTTTTGTCTAACCCCGACGAATATACCGGAGAGAACCTGTCTCGAGTCCTGCAGCAGGGAGCTAAACTCATTGTCATTGACCCCAGGCTGACCTATCTGGCGGGCAGGGCTGATATCTGGCTGCAGCTCAGACCGGGAACGGATACTGCCCTGGCTCTGGGGATGGCCAATGTCATCATTAATGAGGGACTCTATGATAAGGAGTTTGTTGAGAACTATGTCCATGGCTGGGATAAGTTTGTAGAAAGAGCGCGCGAGTATCCCCCGGAGAGAGTGGCGGAAATTACCTGGGTAGCGGCGGACAAAATAAAAGAGGCAGCCCGGCTCTACGCTCAAACCAAACCTGCCTGTATCCAGTGGGGGGTGGCTATTGAGCAGACACTTAACTGCACTGACAATAACCGCATTCTCACCGACCTGATGGCGATAACAGGAAACCTTGATGTTCCCGGCGGAAATGTCTTCTTTGTACCCCCACCGATAAGAACCGTGAGCCAGTTTGGCATGCATCGGGATTTGCCTCCAGAGCAGAGGGAAAAGCAGCTGGGGGGTGATACTTACAAGCTGGCGCAGCGGGTTGCTTTGGTCACCCCCAAGATGGTGTGGGATGCTATCCTGACAGAGAAGCCCTACCCGGTGAAGGCAGTAGAGCTTCACGGCTCAAATCCGGTGATGACCCGGGCTAATGCTGGCGAGGTCTACCAGGCACTGAGCCAGGTCGAGTTTCTGGTAGTATCCGACTTCTTTATGACGCCGACCGCCGAGCTAGCCGATATTGTGCTGCCGGCAGCAACCTGGCTTGAAATGAACTATATTGGCAGTTATTTCTTACGCCATGGATACATATTCCCCAGATGTAAACTCGTCCAGATTGGTGAGTGCTGGCCTGACCATAAAATG
>JAUWPF010000013.1 GCA_030611745.1 Chloroflexota bacterium
GTTAAAAAGGCAGAAGCCCATCGCCCGCCTGGCGGTGGCATGGTGCCCCGGGGGTCTGACCAGGGCGAAGGCACTGTCAACCTCTCCGTCCATAACCGCCTCCGCTGCCCTGATTAAGCCGCCAGCGGCGTAGAGCGCTGCCTCATAGGAGTCGGGGGACATTACGGTATCGGCATCAAGCCAGCCGCCCCCCTCCTGTGCTGCCTCCCGGATGTGCGCTATGTGACTCGCGTCGTGTACCAGCGATAGTTCTTCAGCGGTGGCCGCCCGGGGCTTAATCAGTACTAGCTCTTCTTTAAGCCCGGTCCGGTCCAGATGGGAGATAATCGCCTCTAACCTCCCGGCGTTTTCGACGTGCTGGCCGGTATCATGCTTTAAATAAACCGGGTCGTAGACATAACCCACTTTCATAGCACGGCCTCCTTCTCGAGGGCTGTTTCTACCGGCCATTATAGTGCAATCTATCCTTGGTATGCCACAGGGGCTGTTTTAAAACGCTTTCTATCGGGAGGGGAGCCCGGGCAGTATCTCCAGATACCCCTTTACTTGAGTTAATCGGTTCAATACTTTATACTGTATAAAGCCGAGCGGGGCATTCTGGGGTAGCAGGACACGAGAAGTGTCACTGGATTTGTTTAAGGTTGCTCTCCAATTATAAAACACCTACCGCCGCCGGTTTTCGCATTTGACAGCCAGCTTTGGCTGTGGTAGTATAACAAATTGGCATCTCGTAGTTCGGCTGCTAGTTGGTAGATTGAAGCCAGAGGGACCTGGGAATCGACTGCAGTCAGAGATGGATGGGCTACGGCTCATCCATTAGTGTTGTTTGGGTTAGGAGGAAGATAGAGTGCCTACGGTTAATCAGCTCGTCCGTAAGGGGCGAAAGACAGTTAAAAAGAAAACCAAGACGCCGGCGCTGCGTCTTACGTATAATGCGTTGAAGAACAGGCTGTCGCAGGGGAAAGGGTCTCCGCAGAAGCGGGGGGTTTGCGTTCAGGTTAAGACTACCACCCCGAAGAAGCCTAATTCGGCGCTGCGTAAGATAGCCAGGGTGCGGCTCACTAATGGAATAGAGGTGACCGCTTATATCCCCGGGGAGGGACACGAGCTTCAGGAGCACTCGGTGGTTCTGATACGTGGCGGCAGGGTGAAGGATTTGCCTGGTGTCCGCTATCACATCATCCGGGGGGCACTGGATGCTGGTGGTGTGGCCAACCGTGCCCAGGGGCGCAGTAAATACGGAAGCAAGCGAGCCAGGGGCTCAGCGGAGAGCACCACGGCTACTGAATAGAGAGGTTAACATGTCAAGGCGAGCCCGAGCGACAAAAAGGAAGATACCACCCGATGCCAAGTATAATAGCGAGATGGTAACCCGGGTGATTAATAGGATAATGTTAAGTGGTAAGAAGAGCACCGCGGAGAGGATTGTGTATGATGCTCTGGGCATCATTGAGCAGCGGGAATCAAAGCCGGCGGTTACTCTTCTCCAGCAGGCGGTGAGAAACGCTACCCCTCTGCTTGAGGTTAAACCGCGCCGTGTCGGTGGTGCTACCTATCAGGTGCCTATAGAGGTCCGGCCTGACCGGGCTCTCTCTCTGGCAATACGCTGGCTGGTCAAGTCGGCCAGGGCCAGGTCGGGTAAGTCCATGGCGGAAAAGGTGGCGGCTGAGTTCAGTGACGCCCTCCACGGTCAGGGAGCGACTGTTAAGAAGCGTGAGGACACCCATAAAATGGCTGAGGCGAACCGGGCCTTTGCCCACTATAAATGGTGATAGATTGTCAATCAGTAGTTCTAATGTGGTGGTAACGGACCCAATATTGGTAAAGGACGGGACTGTGTCCAGGAGTTTTTCCCTAGACCGGGTACGCAATATAGGCATCATCGCTCACATCGATGCCGGTAAGACTACTGTCACCGAGAAGGTGCTGTATTCTACAGGTCGTACCTATAAGATTGGTGAGGTAGATTCCGGGACCGCGGTGATGGACTGGATGGAGCAGGAGCGAGAGCGTGGTATCACCATTACTGCTGCTGCTACCAGTTGCCACTGGCGGGAGCATCGCATCAATATTATTGATACCCCGGGGCACGTGGATTTCACCGCTGAGGTGGAGCGTAGCCTTAGAGTTCTGGATGGGGGGGTAGTTATTTTCGATGCCGTGGCCGGCGTTGAGGCCCAGTCGGAGACAGTGTGGCGCCAGGCTGATAAATATAAGGTGCCCCGGATTTGCTTCGTCAATAAGATGGACCGGCTGGGGGCTAATTTCGGTCGGACACTATCTATGATTGAGGAACGCTTGCGGGCTCGTCCCCTGCCGGTGCAGTTGCCTTTAGGCAGTGAGACCTCGTATCAGGGGGTTATCGACCTTGTGGAGAATAAGGCATGGAGTTTTGAGGGGCGTCCTGATTCGGAGCCGGTGGCGGTAGCCATTCCTCAGTCACAGGAGGCAGAATGTGCTCGATTTCGCCAGGCACTGATTGAAAAGCTGGCTGAAATTGATGACCAGATTATGATAGCTTATCTTGAGGGTATTCCGCTTACCCCGGCCGAATTAAGGCTTGCCTTAAGACGGGTAACCCTGGCAAATAGAGGGGTGCCCGTTCTTTGTGGTAGCGCTCTCAAGAATAAGGGTATTCGTCCCTTACTTGATGCTATTGTGGACTATCTTCCGTCCCCACTCGACATGCCGCCGGTGCGAGCTACTAATGTTAAGAGTGGTGCCGAGGTTACCTATCCTGCCCGGGATGATGCTCCCTTTACTGCCCTTGCCTTTAAGGTGGTTTCGGACCCGTTTGTCGGCAGGCTGGTCTATCTGAGGGTGTATTCAGGCAAGGTGAAGGCGGGGGCGCAGGTATTTAACTCGGCCAGGGACAAACGAGAGCGCCTGGGACGATTACTGGTGATGCATGCCAATCGGCGTGAGGAGGTAGATGAGGCAGACACGGGGACTATCGTCGCCACCGTGGGTCTTAAAAATACCTTTACCGGCGACACCCTGTGCCATTCGGCTCATCAGCCGGTAATTCTTGAATCTATCCGTTTCCCCCAGCCGGTGCTGTCCATTGCCATTGAGCCCAAAACCAAGTCTGACCAGGACCGGATGCAGCAAGCCTTAAGCAGCCTCACTGAGGAAGACCCTACCTTCAAGGTGAATTATGACCGGGAGACGGGACAGACGATTATCTCCGGGATGGGGGAGCTTCACCTTGATGTGATAGTCAACAGGCTGGTCAGTGAATTTAAAGCAGGGGTGAAGGTGGGCAAGCCGCGGGTTGCCTATAAAGAGACCATTACTGTCCCGGTTAAGGCCGAGGGGAGATTTATCAGGCAGAGTGGGGGACATGGTCAGTATGGTCATGTCCTGATTGAGCTTGAGCCTACCCAGCGCGGCAGCGGCTTTCAGTTTATTGACAGGGTTCAAGGCGGGGCTATCCCCAGGAAGTATGTTTCCGCGGTGGAGGACGGGGTTAGAGAGACGATGGGGACAGGGGTAGTCGCCGGTTATCCACTGGTTGATATTAAAGTAGTCCTTTATGACGGCAGCTATCATGAAGTCGATTCTTCAGACATTGCCTTTAAGATGGCGGGCTCGATAGCATTAAAGGAGGGCGTTCGCAGGGCCGCTCCCATTCTCCTCGAACCGGTAATGCAGCTGGAGATAGTTAACCCGGAGGAGTTTCTGGGTGATGTGATCGGGGACCTCAGTTCAAGGCGGGGGCACATCAAGTCTATCGATACCCGTGATGGTATGGCTACTATTCACGCATTTGTTCCGCTGGCTGAGGCCTTTGGTTATACCACTACTCTCCGGTCACTGACTCAGGGCAGGGCCACGCATTCCATGGAGTTTTATCGCTATCAGGAGCTGCCGCGGGAATTTGCCACACAAATTCAGACCACGGGTGAAGGTGGAGGGTAGGCATGGCGAGCCAGAAGATTCGTATCAAGTTGAAGGGTTTCGACCATAAGATTCTTGACCAGTCGGCGCAGCAGATTGTAGAGACGGTGGAGAGTACCGGAGCGGTTGTTTCGGGGCCGGTACCGCTGCCCACCCGTATCCAGAAGTTCTGTGTTATCCGCTCGCCATTTATAGACAAGGATTCGCAGGAGCAATTTGAAATCCGTACCCACCGGCGTCTTATTGATATTGTTGAGACGACGTCTAAAACGATAGACGCTCTGACCAAATTGAATCTGCCCTCAGGGGTTGATATAGATATTAAGCTATGATGAAAGGTATTATTGGACGAAAGCTGGGGATGACCCAGATATTTGCTGGCGATGGTAAGGCGGTACCGGTGACTGCTATTGAGGCGGGTCCCTGCGTCGTGATCCAGGTGAAAGCTGTGGGTAAGGAGGGGTATAATGCGGTTCAGCTTGGTTTCAGTGAAGCCAGGCGGCTCAAATCTCCTCAGCGGGGACATCTCAAGGGACTGGGGCAATTTAAGTATCTTCGGGAATTCAGGGTGACTGATACTGAAGATGTTGAAGTCGGCCAGAAGATTGATGCCGGCCTATTTCAGGCAGGTGACCTGGTTGATGTTACCGGGCTGTCAAAGGGTAAGGGCTTTGCCGGTGTGGTGAAGCGCTATCATTTTGCGGGCGGCCCTAAAACGCATGGCCAGTCAGACCGGCACCGTGCCCCGGGCTCCATCGGAGCGACTACCTCACCGGGAAGGGTGTGGAAGGGGCAGCGGATGGCGGGGCACATGGGCAACAGCCGGGTTACGGTGCGTCATCTGAAGATAGTTGACGCTGACTCGGACCGCAACCTGTTGTTGGTCAGGGGAGCGGTTCCCGGAGCCAGGAATGGGCTGCTGCTAATCAAGAAGTCGGGTAAGGGGAAGTAGATAAGTGGAGATTTCAGTCTATAGTCTGGCCGGAGAAGTGGTTAAGCAGATTGAGATAAGCGACCATGTTTTCGGGGTGCCGTTTAATGAGGCGGTGGTACACCAGGCGGTGGTGAGACAGCAGGCGAATGCGCGTCAGGGGACGGCCAAGACGAAGACTCGCGGCGAGGTTTCCGCCACCGGTGCCAAGCTGTTTCGTCAGAAGCACACCGGTCAGGCCCGGGCTGGCAGTCGCCGCTCGCCAATACGGCGGGGTGGCGGTATCGTTTTTGGCCCCCGCCCCCGGAGCTACCGGCAGGCAATGCCGAAGAAGATGCGCCGGCTGGCTCTAAGGTGTGCCCTGTCAGTTAAGGCTAAGGATGAGGAACTGAAGGTGGTGGAGCAATTTGAATTTCTCGAGCCCAGGGCCAGGGAGATGCAGAAGGTCTTGATGGCACTTGGAGCCCCCTCCTCCGTGCTGCTGGTTACCGCCGGGCCAGAGGGGAATGTGATTAAGTCAGCGCGCAACCTTGGGGGGGTTAAGACGATGCCAGCCGATATACTTAATGTGGTTGATATCCTTTCCCACCGGGGGCTACTTATGACCGAGGCTGCGGTGCGCAGAGCAGAAGACCTGTGGGGGGCAAGCAGTGCATCTCTATGAGGTATTGCGCCGGCCGTTGATAACCGAGAAGAGTACCGTGCTTCAGGCGGAAAACAAGTATGCCTTTGAGGTAGCGGTAGAGGCGAATAAGCCCCAGATAAAGAGGGCGGTGGAGAAGTCGTTTAATGTGACGGTAACCGGGGTTAGGGTGATGACGATGCCGGGTAAGAGACAGAGGGTGAGGGGACGTGAGGTATCGCCCCGGCCGTGGAAGAAGGCAATAGTCACTGTAAAGCCCGGCGATAAGATTGGATTCTTTGAGGGTGTCTAGGGATGAAGGAGGAAGCTAGGTGGCACTGAAGCTATATCGCCCTACATCTCCCGGCAGGCGGGGAATGAGCGGCTCTACCTTTAGTGAGATAACCAAGGATAAGCCGGAGAAGTCGCTTGTTTTGCCGCTTAAGAAAAAGGCGGGGCGTAACAGCCAGGGTAAGTTGACGGTTCGTCACCATGGTGGTGGCGCAAAGCGCCGGCTCCGCCAGATTGATTTCAAGCGGGATAAGATTGATGTTCCCGGCCGGGTGGCGGCCATTGAATATGACCCTAACCGTTCGGCGAATATTGCTCTTATTTACTATGCTGATGGCGAGAAGCGTTACATCCTTGCCCCTTTAGGGCTTGGTGTTGACGATATCATAAAGTCGGGTGACGGAGCTGAGATAAAACCGGGGAACTCCCTCCCCCTGGGGCTGATTCCAACCGGCACGCTAATTCATAATATTGAACTGCAGATGGGCAAAGGCGGACAGGTGGTGCGGAGTGCCGGGGTAGCGGCCCAACTGATGGTGAAAGAGGGAGAATATGCCCTGGTCAGGCTGCCTTCGGGTGAGGTACGGCGGGTTCGGGTTGAGTGTCGGGCCACTATTGGACAGGTGGGCAATGCTGACCACCAGAATATCAAATTGGGCAAGGCGGGTCGCAAGCGGCATTTAGGCTGGCGGCCCACGGTGAGGGGTTCGGCGATGAATCCGCGAGACCATCCTCATGGCGGCGGCGAAGGCAGGTCCCCGATAGGAATGCCGGGACCGAAAACACCATGGGGTAAGCCCGCTCTGGGTTACAGGACGCGTAAGCCAAAGCCTTCGGATAAAATGATTGTCAGGCGTCGGGGGAAGTAGGTAAAATGTCAAGGTCGACGAAAAAAGGGCCAGCCATTGATGCGAAGCTCTTAAGGAAGGTGGAGGCACTTAGCCGCTCCAGCCAGAAGGTGGTAATAAAGACCTGGTCACGCTCGTCTACTATTCTGCCTCTGATGGTAGGGCTTACTATCGGGGTGCATGATGGCAGGCGGCATGTGCCTATCTATATTACTGAAAATATGGTGGGGCACAAGCTGGGTGAGTTTGCCCTGACCCGGACCTTTAGAGGGCACGTAGCCAGGTCGGAGAAGGTTACCCAGGTAAGAAAGAGAAAGTAGGTTAAAGGCAGGTCATGAAGTGGAAGTAAGGGCAGTGGCTAAAGAGACCGGCATATCACCGCGCAAGGTGCGTCTGCTGGTAGACATGGTCCGGGGTAGAAAGGTAGACGAGGCGCTAACCTTGCTCAGGTTTACCCCGACACCAACCGCCAGGGCCGTGGCCAAGGTGGTGAAATCGGCGTTGGCTAACGCTGAGAATAACTTCCAGATGACCCCTTCGGATTTGAGGATTGTTAGTATCTTTACCGATAAGGCGCGGACGCTGAAGAGGTTCCGTCCCCGGGCCCGGGGACGGGCCAACCCTATCCTCAAGCGTTCCAGCCATATTACGGTTATTGTCGCTGAGCAGGAGGGCTGATGGGGCATAAGGTTCATCCTACGGGCTTTAGACTTGGTATTATCCGTGACTGGCAGGCCAGGTGGTATGCTGATAAGGACTACGTTCAGTTCCTGCAGGAGGACCTGAAGCTCAGGGGAGCTATCGAGGCCAGGTATGCCGGAGCGGGTATCTCCCTGGTTGAGATTGACCGCCAGGCAAAGGAGACCTCGGTAACTATTCACACGGCTCGCCCCGGGGTTGTTATCGGGCGGGGAGGGCAGCGAGTTGATGAAATGAGGCTTTATCTCGAGGGTCTTGTTGGTAAAAGGGTCCGGCTGAATATTCAGGAGATTCCCCAGCCCGAGCTTGATGCTACCCTGGTAGCCAAGACGGTAGCCGAGCAGATTGAGCGCCGTATTGCCTATCGGAGGGCGATGAAGCAGTCGATTTTTCGCACCATGCAGGCCGGGGCTAAAGGGATGAGGATTAGTTGTGCCGGTAGGCTGGGTGGGGCTGAAATAGCCCGGCGCCAGACCATGCACCAGGGTCAGGTACCACTGCACACGCTACGGGCGGATATTGATTACGGCTTTACCGAGGCGCGTACCGCTCTGGGCAGGATCGGGATTAAGGTATGGATATACAAGGGCGATATTCTGCCTGAGCTCAAGGAGGTTGAGGAGGAATTGGCTGAAGTAGTAGCGAGCGGCAGTGTTGAGCCGGCAGGGTCTGTCCATCAGGAATTACAGGCAGTAGAGGAGAAGGATGCTGCAACCCAGGCGGGTGAAGTTCCGCAAGAGTCATAAAGGGCACCGACGGGGTAAGGCCCAGGCGGGAAATACGATTGTTTTTGGTGACTTCGGGCTCCAGGCACTGGAGTCGGCGTGGATTACCAGCCAGCAGATTGAAGCCGCGCGGCGGGCGATGACCCGTTATGTGCGCCGTGGTGGCAATATCTGGATTCGTATTTTCCCTGCTAAACCGGTCACCAGAAAGCCGGCTGAGACCAGAATGGGTGGGGGCAAGGGTGCTCCCGACCACTGGGTGGCCGTGGTCAAACCGGGGAGGATGCTGTTTGAAATGGCGGGTGTTGATGAGGCGGTAGCCAAAGAGGCGATGCGTCTGGCTTCGCACAAACTCCCGATAGACACCAGGTTTGTGGTTGCGGAAGCAGGAGCATCTGCGGGTAGTGACTCGGTAAGTAAGGAGTTGACACAGGTTGAAGGTTAGTGAGATTCGAGCTCTCAGTAATGAAGCCCTGGCCAGACAGCTGGAGGAGGCCCATCAGGAGCTGTTTAATCTCCGCTTTCGGTTGTCGACCAGACAACTGGTAAACCACCGCGAGCTTCCCCGGGCTAGACACGAGATTGCCCGGTTGAAGACCATAATCAGGGAAAGAGAACTGGGCATAAGGTAGGTTTTATGGAGACGAGACGCAAAACCAGGGTTGGTCGTGTGGTGAGTGACGGGATGGATAAGACGGTGGTGGTGGCGGTGGAAACACCCAAGCGTCATCTTCTATACAAGAAGACCATCCGCAGAGTGGTTAAGTATAAAGCCCATGATGAAAATAATGAGTGCCGGCAGGGAGACCTGGTACGGATTGTAGAGACCCGTCCCCTGTCGCGGCAGAAGCGGTGGCGGGTGGCTGAGATAGTAACCAAGGGGACGGTAATAGAGGTCAAACCTGAGGAAGTGACCTGAAGTTAACTTCAGGTATTAATTGATATGATTCAATCGAATACGAGACTTAAAGCGGCAGATAATACCGGGGCCCGGCAGGTTATGTGCATCGGGGTACTGGGCGGCACGGGGAAAAGGTACGCCCGGGTTGGTGATATCATTGTCGTTTCGGTGAAGAAGGCTATCCCTGGTGGGATGGTAAAGAAGGGGGATGTGGTCAGGGCAGTCATTGTTCGTACCGCTCAGCCGTACCGGCGCCCTGACGGCTCTTATATCAGGTTTGATGAAAATGCGGCCGTGATTTTGACCGATAAGAATAATCCCAAAGGGACCAGAATATTTGGGCCGGTAGCCAGAGAGCTGAGAGATAAAAACTTTACCAAGATTATATCACTGGCGCCTGAGGTTCTATAGAGAGTAATTGGTCTTTAGCTATTATGAAAATTAGAAAAAATGATACCGTGCTGGTTATCGCGGGCAAGGATAGAGGCAAGACCGGTAAGGTACGCTCTGCCTACCCTGAGGAAGAGCGAGTTCTGGTGGAGGGTATCAACTTTATCAAAAAGCACACCAGGGCCCGGGGCGCTGTCAGGCAGGCGGGTATAGTAGAGCGGGAGGCGCCAATCCGCGTGTCCCGTGTGATGCTGGTGTGCGGCCGGTGCAACCACCCGGCTCGCGTCGGCTTTCGTACTCTGGACGATGGCAGGAGGGTCCGGGTTTGTCGCCGGTGCCAGGAGGTAATTGACTAGATGGCACAACTTAAGGAGAGGTATCAGAAGGAGGTTATCCCCCGACTGATGGAGCATTACGGGTATCAGAATGTAATGCGGGTACCGAGGCTGGAAAAGATTGTGCTTAATATTGGTCTCGGCGAGGCAATTCAGAATGCGAAAGCCCTGGAGGCAGCCGAGGGGGACCTGGCAGCTATTTCGGGGCAACACCCGGTGACCACACGAGCCAAGAGGTCTATTGCTGCCTTTAAGTTAAGGACAGGGATGCCTATCGGCCTCATGGTAACCCTTCGTGGGGGGCGGATGTATGACTTTTTTGACAAGCTGGTAAATGCAGTGCTGCCCCGGATGCGAGAGTTTCAGGGAGTTTCCCGGGATGCCTTTGATGGGCGAGGCAACTATAGTCTGGGGCTTAAGGAGCAGACCATCTTTCCCGAGGTAGATTATGACAAAATAGACAAGGCTCGGGGACTTGGGGTGACAATTACTACTACTGCCAGGACTGATGATGAAGGCAGACAGCTTCTAGAGTTGCTCGGTATGCCGTTTATCAAAGATTGAATGGAGCTTGAATGGCAAAGAAGTCGAAAATCATAAAGTCGCAGCGGCCGGCCAGGTACAGGGTGCAGCAAAATAATCGGTGTTATCTATGCGGGCGTCCCCGTGCTTATATGCGTAAGTTTGGCCTGTGCCGTATTTGTTTTCGCAAGCTGGCCCTTGCCGGTCAGCTTCCGGGAGTTAGAAAATCGAGCTGGTGAGTAAATATGAGTGTCTCTGATCCAATAGCTGATATGTTAACCCGAATACGCAATGCCGTTATGGTGAAGCATGATTTTGTGCTGATTCCATCATCAAAGATGAAGCTGGCTATTACCAGGATTCTTAAAAGGGAAGGCTTTGTTAAAGATTACGAAGTGCTCAAGGATAAGTCTCACCGCGTAATCAAGGTTTACCTCAAATACGGTGATAAGAATGAACCGGTGCTGGCGGGACTGGAGAGGGTGAGTAAACCCGGGCTAAGGGTATATGTTCAGCGTGGGGAAATCCCCCGTGCTCATGGGGGTCTGGGGATTGCTATTCTGTCTACCTCCAGTGGGGTGATGACCGGGCGGCAAGCCATACGCCGCGGGGTTGGTGGTGAGCTTTTGTGTTATGTATGGTAAGTAGTTTCAGGGGTAATAGGGATGTCTAGAATAGGGCGAATGCCGATAGCGTTGCCAGAGGGCGTGGCCGTTGATATTAAGTCGGGTGAGGTGGCGGTGAAGGGGCCTAAAGGGGAGCTTCGGCGCCAGCTTAGCCCGGAGATGGTGATTACCAACGAGGGTGGTAGCCTGGTGGTGAAGAGGCCCAGTGACAGCCGGTTGCATCGCTCCTTACACGGGCTGACGCGTAGTCTGGTGGCTAATATGGTGGAAGGGGTAAGCAGGGGCTTTGAGAAATACCTTGAAATAGTGGGAGTGGGTTATCGGGTGGAAAAGGCGGAAGAGAAGCTGGTAATACGGATTGGTTTTTCACACCTGGTGGAGGTCCAACCACTGCCGGGGGTGTCTTTAGATGCGGAAGGGCCGAATCGGATTAAGGTTAGCGGCATTAGCAAGGAAGCAGTTGGCCAGATGGCGGCTGAAATTCGGGCGATTCGTCCCCCCGATGCCTATAAAGGCAAGGGCATCAGATATGCTGGTGAGCTGGTCCATCTTAAAGCAGGCAAGGCAGGGAAGGCAATCGGGAAGAGGAAGTAATGAGTAAAAGTGAACCACGAGTCCAGCGTTACCGGAGACATGCCCGGGTCAGGGCTAAAGTAAAAGGTGTGGCTCTAAGGCCCCGGCTTTGTGTTTTTCGCAGTCTGAATCATATTTATGTTCAGGTCATTGATGACCTGGGGGGACATACCCTGGTTTCGGCATCAACCCTTGACCCGGAGGTAAGGACTGAGGTCGCAGGGAAGGTGAAGACGGCCAGGGCTGAGCTTGTCGGCTCTCTGGTGGCCAGGCGAGCTATTGAAAAAGGGGTAAACCAGGTGGTTTTCGACCGTGGTGGATATAAGTATCACGGGCGGGTCAAAGCCCTGGCTGAGGCAGCCAGGGAGGCAGGACTGAAATTTTAAGGGAGAAGTTTAGATAGGTGAAACAGCCGATAAGCAAAATAGACCCGACAGAGCTGAATCTCAACGACAAACTGGTCTATATCAATCGTGTTGCCAAGGTGGTGAAGGGGGGTAAGCGCCTCAGTTTTAGTGCCTTGGTGGTAGTCGGCGATGGTGAGGGGCATGTCGGTGTCGGCATTGGTAAGGCTAATGAGGTGCCGGGGGCGATTAACAAGGGTGGAGCTATTGCCCGAAAGAGTTTAATCAAAGTGCCGCTGGCGGGGGCAACTATACCCCATGAAATAAAGGTTAAGCTTGGCGCCGCTGAGGTGCTGCTGAAACCAGCCGCCCCGGGTACGGGCGTTATCGCTGGCGGTGGTATCCGCGCCGTGCTTGAGGCGGCCGGTATTAAGGATATTCTTACCAAGTCGCTGGGCAGCTCTAATCGTGTTAATACAGTCAAGGCGACACTCCTTGCCCTCAGTCGCCTCAGGAATTTGAAAGAGGAGTTGGCTAAACGAAAACCGGGGCTTAAGGTTGAGGAGGCGCCGACCGATGACTAAGCTGCGTATTACCTGGATCAGGAGTGGTATTGGTCGTGATCGCTCTCAGCGCCGGGTACTGAGGGCTCTGGGTTTTCACCGGCTAAATCAAAGTATTGTTCAGGATGATTGCGCGGTGATTCGGGGTATGATTGGCAAGGTGCGACATCTGCTTAGAGTGGAGGGAGAAGGCTCGTGAGACTGAATGAACTCTCCCCGGCTCCCGGCTCAAGGCGGAAGCGAAAGCGAGTGGGGCGGGGGGATGGTAGTGGACACGGCACCTATTCGGGGCGGGGTTGTAAAGGGCAGAAGTCTCGCTCCGGCGGTGGGGTGCGCCCCGGCTTTGAAGGGGGACAGTTGTCCCTGATTCAGCGCTTGCCGCGCAAGCGTGGCTTTACCAATATTTTCAGGATAGAGTATAGCGTGGTTAATCTGGATAAACTCAATACCTTTGACCCCGGGAGCGAGGTAACGCCGGAGGAACTGCTCGCCCGCGGGATGGTAAAATCACTGCGGTATCCGATAAAGATTCTGGCGGGGGGCAATCTTGACCGTCCCCTGGTGGTAAAGGTAAATAAGTTCTCAGCGGCAGCTAAAGCCAGGATTGAAGCCGCCGGGGGCAAAGTGGAGGAGGTGGGGGATGCGGGCAAGGCAAACTAGGCCAAAACTTCTCCAGGCGGTGATTGATGCCTTCAGCCTGCCCGACCTGAGGCGCCGGATTCTCATTGTCCTGGGTATTCTGGTAATCTTTCGCTTTGTCGCCCATATTCCCCTGCCCGGCGTTGACCTGGGGGCACTGCAGGAGCTGTTCGAGCGTAACCAGCTTTTGGGTATGCTTGATATGTTTAGCGGCGGTGCCATGAAGCGCTTCAGCGTGGCGGCGATGGGGGTTTACCCCTATATAACAGCCTCAATTGTTATGCAACTGCTGGTGCCTGTCATTCCCAGATTGCGAGCCCTTTCTCAGGAGGGGGAGGCGGGCAGGCACAAGGTTAACATGATTACTCACTGGCTCACGGTACCCCTGGCTGGTCTTCAGGGGTATGGACAGCTGGTCTATCTCCGGCATGAAGGCATTATCGCTACTACTGCCGTGCTACCGATAGCGACCATGGTGGTGTCGATGATAGCCGGCACCATGTTTCTGGTGTGGTTGGGTGAGCTTATTACCGAATACGGTATTGGTAACGGTATCTCAATAATAATCTTTGGTGGTATTGTGGCTGGCTTGCCGGAGATGCTCGGTCAGGGTTTCCTGGCTAAGGAGAACTTCTTCGGCCTGGCTTTTTATCTTCTCATCGCTCTGGCTACTACCGTTTTCATTGTTATCTTCACGGAAGCCCACCGTCGTGTCCCGGTCCAGTATGCTAAAAGTGTATTTCGTGGTGGTCGCATGTATCGTCAGTCAGGCTCGACCCATATTCCACTCCGGGTAAACACCGCCGGGATGATTCCCCTTATCTTCGCGATGTCAATGGTGATGTTTCCCGGCGTGGTAGCCAGTTACTTTGTCAACCCTGTCGAGCCGAACTTCGCCAATACGATTATGGGGCTGTTCAACCCCGGCGCAGCCCTGCCGATGGGCTTATTCTACTGGGGGCTTTATTTTCTGCTGACGGTTGCCTTTGCCTTCTTTTATACGATGGTAATCTTCGAGCAGCAGGATTTGCCCGGAACATTGCAGCGGCAGGGGGGATTTATTCCCGGGATTCGCCCCGGGAAACATACCAAGGATTATCTTGACCATGTCATCAAAAATATTACCTGGGCAGGGGCTTTCTTCCTGGCGCTGGTAGCGGTGATGCCGTTCCTGGCCAGGGAGATTACCAGTATTCAGGTGATGCAGTTATCCAGTATGGGGATGCTTATCGTGGTAGGTGTTGTTCTGGACACCCTGAAGCAGCTGGAGGCGCAGCTGGTAATGCGGCGCTACGAGGGCTTTATCAAGTAGAAGGGGAGCATGTATATTATTTTGCTCGGTGCCCCGGGGGCGGGTAAAGGAACCCAGGCGGACACCTTGGTCCGGGAGCTAAAGCTGGTCCATGTTGCTTCAGGCGACCTGTTCCGGCAGGCACTGGGGCAGGGGACCGAACTGGGTCTTAAGGCCAAGTCCTATATGGAGAAGGGAATGCTGGTTCCCGATGAGGTAACAATCCAGATGGTCTTGGAGCGCCTCTCGTCTCCGGACTGTGAGTCAGGGGCGATTCTTGATGGATTCCCCCGCAATCTCAATCAGGCCGAGGCGCTGGATAAGGCCCTGGCCGAGCAGGCTAAGGCGATAGATAAGGTGGTATATATCAAGGTCTCCGAAGATGAGCTGGTGAGGCGGTTGAGCGGGCGCTGGATTTGTCGCGATTGCCAGATGCCATATCACGCTACGGATTCTCCACCCCGGGTGTGGGGTAAGTGTGATAAATGCGGTGGTGAGCTGTATCAGCGTGCTGATGATATTCCGGAGACGGTTAAAGAGCGGCTCGGGGTATACTTCGCTGAGACAGCCCCCCTTATTGATTATTATACGCGGGCGGGTAAACTGCTGGAGATGGAAGGGAAAGGTGGTGCCGCCAGGGTGGGTAGCAGGATACTTTCCGCCCTTGGTGAGGGTAGGTAGTGGGCATAGTTATCAAATCAGAGCGAGAGATTCAAGCTATGCGCGAGGCGGGGGGGGTTGTGGCCACCGTGCTGGAGGTGTTAAAGTTACAGGTGGGGCCGGGGATGAGGACTAAAGAGCTGGATGCTATTGCCGAAGGAGAGCTGGAAAAGCTGGGAGCTAAATCTTCATTTAAGGGATACCAGGGATTTCCCGCTGCGCTCTGCGTCTCGGTGAATGACGAGGTGGTGCACGGGATCCCCGGGGAGCGAGTTTTGGCTGAAGGTGATATCGTATCTCTTGATTTTGGTGCCATTTTTAACGGCTTTCAGGGTGATGCCGCACTGACGGTAGGTGTCGGTGAGGTTACCTCCCAGGCCAGGGAGCTTATGGAGGCGACCAGGGGGGCTCTGGAGGCGGGTATTGCGGCTGCCCGGGATGAGGCGAGGCTGGGTGATATCTCGGCAGCCATTCAGGGTTATGCCGAGTCGAAGGGTTACTCAGTGGTGCGCGAGTATTGTGGGCATGGTATTGGCCGGGAGATGCATGAGGAACCGCAAATACCTAACTTCGGCCTGCCCGGAACAGGCCCGGTGTTAAAGAAGGGTATGACCCTTGCCCTGGAGCCGATGGTGAATATCGGTGGCTGGCGCACCAGGCTTGGTGGTAACCACTGGACAGTGCTGACCGCTGACGGTAGCCTTTCGGCTCACTTTGAAAACACCATTGCGATTACTGATGGTGAGGCCGAGGTGCTTACCGCTCTCTAAAAGAAGAGGTTTATGAGTAAGAAGGAGACTATTGAGGTTGAGGGAACGGTGGTTGAGCCACTGCCTAATGCTATGTTTCGGGTTGAGCTGCCTAATGGGCACAAGGTGCTGGCTCACATTTCAGGCAAGATTAGACTGCATTATATCAGGGTCTTGCAGGGTGACCGGGTGCTGGTTGAGCTTTCTCCCTATGACCTCACTCGGGGCAGGATTACCTATCGGTTTAAGTAGTTAAGGAGATTTGGCGATGAAGGTTAAGGCTTCAGTTAAGGTTAGATGTGATAAGTGTAAGGTGGTGAGGCGGCGGGGGGTAGTCAGGATAATCTGTTCTAACCCGAAGCATAAGCAGAGGCAGGGCTAGACACCAAGTGAGCAAGGAGGGGTAAATGGCACGGATAGCTGGAGTAGATGTACCGGGAAAGAAGCAGGTCTGGGTTTCACTGCAGTATATCTATGGTATTGGTCCCAGTTTAAGCCGTAAGATTCTGGCCCGGACTGGTGTTGAGCCTGCAATTAAGGTGGATGACCTTACCGAGGAGGAAGTTAATCGCCTGCGGGAGTTTATCGACCGGGAGTATCGGGTTGAGGGTGATCTTAGAAAAGAGGTTAATCTTAATATCAAACGCCTCATTGAGATTGGCAGCTATCGGGGGATGAGACATCGCCATAGCTTGCCGGTCAGGGGACAGCGGACCCGGACCAACGCCCGGGCCAAACGCGGTCCCCGCAGAACGGTAGCTGGCAGAGGAGTGAGGCGAGGCATGACCAAGAAGTAAGCGTGGCTAGATAGGGGAGATAAAATGGCGCAGAAGAAGAAAGCCAAGGGAAAAAAGCGGGAACGTAAGTCCGTTCCGGTAGGAAAAGCCTTTATTCAGTCGACCTTTAATAATACCATCGTTACCCTTACCGACCCCCAGGGGAATGTTATTGCCTGGGGGAGTTCGGGTACCGCCGGGTTTAAGGGTTCACGTAAAGGTACTCCCTACGCGGCGCAACTGGCAGCTCGCGATGCGGCGCGGAAGGGCATGGAGCACGGCCTGCATCAGGTAGAGGTTTATATTAAGGGTCCGGGTAGCGGACGTGAGGCAGCGATTCGCTCCCTCCAGAGCTCAGGCCTCTTTATTACCGGGATTAAGGATGTGACTCCCATCCCGCATAATGGCTGCCGTCCACCCAAAAGAAGGCGGGTGTAGAGAAATGGCGAGATATACAGCGGCGGTTTGCCGGCTATGTCGGCGCAGTGGTGAAAAGTTGATGCTTAAGGGCAGTCGGTGTCTTTCGCCCAAGTGTGCCCTGGAGAGGCGAAGCAAGCCTCCGGGGCAGCAGCTCGGCCGGCGGCGAAGAGTTTCCGACCGCGGTCTTCAGCTCAGGGAAAAACAGAAGGCCCGCTATACCTATGGCATGCTGGAGAGACAGTTCAAGCTGGCTTTCAGACAGGCTGAGCGGCAGCAGGGCATAACGGGAGATAACATGCTGGTGCTGCTGGAGAGGCGGCTGGATAATGTGGTATATCGCCTGGGATTCGCCGACTCTCGCTCTCAGGCCCGTCAACTGGTGAATCATGGACATATCATGCTCAACGGCCGTAAGACCGATATCCCATCCTGCCTGGTTAAGGAAGGCGATACCATTAGCTGGAAGGATAGGAGTGCCAAAACCGAGTATTATAAACAGCTGGCGGGGACTGTTGGGAGCAAGATTGTTCCGGGCTGGCTGAGTCTGGATACGGAGAACCTTGCGGGTCGGATTCTGTCCCTGCCTACCCCGGATGCCGTTGGGGCTAAATTCGACGCGAAGACGATAGTTGAATACTACTCCCGATAGGTTAGAAATAGGAGGAGGCTTTTGTCCCGTTTAGTAATACCCTATATCGACTGTGTTGAGAGCGGAGTTAACTTTGGCCGCTTTGTTGCTGAGCCGCTGGAGAGGGGGTTCGGTGTTACCCTGGGTAACACCCTGCGCCGGGTGCTCCTTGGCTATCTCCCTGGCGCCGCTGTGAGCGGGGTCAGAATTGAAGGGATTCAACATGAATTTTCCCCCATCCCTTATGTAAAGGAAGACACCGTTGAATTTTTACTTAATGTTAAGGCATTGAGGCTGAAGTCCATCTCCGGTTCTCCCGCCGGGTTAACCCTGGAGGCGGAAGGGGAGGGTCAGGTTTATGCCGCTGATATTAAGCCCTCGGCTGACTTTGAAATTGTTAACCCTGAGCTTTATCTGGCTACCCTGGACTCACCTGAGGCGAAACTTTATGTGGAGTTTGATGTGGAACTGGGTGAGGGCTATCGAGTGGCGGAGCTCGGTGACAATATGCCGGTAGGCACCATCCCGGTAGATGCTATCTTTACTCCGATGCGTAGTGTTAATTTCACTGTCGAACCAATGCATATTGGTCGGGAGACCAGCCACGAGCGGTTGTACCTTGAGATATGGACGGATGGTACGACATCACCGGTTGAGGCCGTTAGCCTCGCGGCGGGGATTCTGGTGGAGCAGCTAACCCCGTTTGCTGGCTATGCCGGAGTTTCTCAGCGAGAAATAGGGGAAGAAGTCATTCGATCAGGTATTCCTGACGAAAAGTATAATATGCCTGTGGAGCAGCTTGACCTGTCAGTGCGTACCATGAATTGCCTGCGGCGTGGCGGCATCACTACGGTGGGTGAGCTTGTGAGTAAAGGGGAAAGGGAGCTGCTGGCACTGCGAAACTTCGGGCAGAAATCCAAGCAGGAGATAGAAGGCCGCCTCAATGCGCTGGGACTGTCTTTACTCTCACCGGCAGGGATAGAAGAAGAGGGGGAGGAAGGGGATATGACCGGCGAGCAGACTGAGGAGAAAGATGAGGCATAAAGTAGCGGGTCGGAGTCTGGGTCGGTCTTCAGGCCACCGCAAGGCGATGTATCGCAACCTGGTGACCGACCTCCTGGATTATGAAAAGATTACCACTACCGGGGCTAAGGCCAAAGAGGTACGAGGTCTGGCGGAAAAGATGATTACCCTGGGTAAGAAGGGTGGGCTGCATTCTCGACGACAGGCACTGTCGTTCGTTCTGGATAAAAAGGTGGCCGAGAAGATATTCGGTGTGCTTGCCCCCAAGTATGCGGAGCGACCGGGAGGATATGTGCGGATTGTAAAGCTGGGACCCAGGCTGGGTGACGGGGCACCGATGGTCCGGATGGAGTTGGTGGAATAATGGTAGCTGACTTAGCTACTCTGGAGATGGAGCATGCCGTGAGCCAGGCAATAGCTACCCGGCTTGCCCTGATTATGGAATATGACGGGGCAAACTATCATGGCTTCCAGTTGCAGGCAGGACTGCCCAGTATTCAAGGGGAGACGGAAAAGGCCCTGCACCGGCTTACCGGGGACAGGACCCGGGTGGGAGCTGCCAGTCGGACTGATGCCGGGGTTCATGCCACGGGCCAGGTGGTCGGCTTCAGGACGAGGTCGGCTCTTTCACCACGGACCTTCGCCAGCGGCTTGAACCATTATTTACCGCGGGATATCGCCGTTAGAGCGGCATACAGGGTAGAGGACTCGTTTAATGTCAGACGTGATGCCATTAGTCGGGAATATAGCTACTATATATTCAATAGCCCGGCCCGCTCACCGGTAAGGCAGGGTTTTTCCTGCCTGGTTAAGGGGCATCTGGATGTTGAGATGATGGACCGGGCATGTCGGGCTCTTATTGGCAGGCATGACCTTGCCTCATTTGCAACCAGTATTGGGGCAGAACTGAGGAGCACGGTTCGGGATGTCTTTCGATCCGAAGTAAAGAGGGATGGTGAAGTGGTAACCTTCAGTATAGTGGCTAGCTCCTTCTTGCCCCATCAGGTGCGTAATACGGCAGGTGCCCTGATTAGAGTGGGGCTGGGTAAAATTAGTGTTGGCCAGTTTTGCCGGATAATTGAGGCAAGGGAGCCCGGTC
>JAUWPF010000055.1 GCA_030611745.1 Chloroflexota bacterium
CATCGCCATCGCCACCGACGAGCCGCTGGAGACAAAAGCCAGGCAATTTCCCTTAGAAGATATCCAGGGGCTGGCCGACCTTATCGAGAACGGCTTTCTCAAGCCGAAACGGGAACTATTCTCCGTCTATATTAACCACACTCCCCTTCCCTTAAGCAGCTTTCCCCGGGAAGTTATCACCAATACCCTTCTGGCCCTGCTCTCTTCACTGAAAGGGGTGGGGAAGATTAAGAGCCTTGAAATCTTCTTGAGAAAGAAGGCCAACCCGAAATAGGCGCTGACAAGAGTGGCATGACCGCAGAACAGACCCACATCGAGCGGGAAACAGGAAAGGTCCTCTCCAGGATGGGAAGAAAAAAGGGGGACTTGGTGCCCATTCTGCAGCAGCTCCAGCAGCGTCTTGGCTACCTCCCCCGCCAGGCCATGGCAGAGATTGCCCGCTCCCTCAATATCCCGGAGATGGATGTCTACGGTGTGGTAACTTTCTATAACCAGTTCCGCCTCACCCCACCGGGAAGGCACTCAATCAGGGTCTGCCTGGGGACTGCCTGTCACATGAAGGGTGGCTATATTACCCTGGACGCCTGGAAAAGAAGGCTCGACATCGGCCCCGGGGAGATTACCCCAGACCGTGAGTTTGACCTGGACACCGTCGCCTGCGTGGGCTGCTGCGCGATGGCACCGGTAACCGTGGTTGATGATAAAGCACAGGGCGAGGTTACCCCGACAAGGGTAGACGGCATCCTGCTGCCGTTCCAGCCCGAGAAAGAGAAGGAAGATGGGAAAGACCGGTGACAGCGGCCCCCCTCAGGGCGGTGCCCCGGCCTTTCCGGAAATAAGAAGCCGCGCCCTGGCCCGCTGGCATAAGCTGTGGGACAGCGGAAAGCCTCTCATTCTGGTGGGCACCGCTACCTGCGGCCGGGCCGCCGGGGCAATGGAAGTGCTCCGGGCGATAAAAGAGGAGCTCGGAAGGCAGGACCTGGACTGCTCCGTAGTCGAGGTGGGGTGCATGGGGCACTGCTACGCCGAACCCATCGTCACCATCAGTAAGCCGGGCTACCCCCCTATCTGCTACGGGCACGTAAACGAGGTGATTGCCGGGCGGCTGGTGCGAGAATTTATCGCCGGCGATGACCCCTGCCTTGAATTCGTTCTCGGTGCCCTGGAAGAAAATGAGCTTGTCCCCAGCTTCTCCGATTTCCCCCGCGCCCGGTTTGAGAGAAGAATCATCCTCAAAAACTGCGGCTATATCGACCCCACCGATATCGACCACTACCTCGCCCGCGGCGGCTATGCGGCGCTGGCGAAGGCGCTCGGGATGCCGCCGGAGGAGATTATCAGCGAAGTCAAAAGCGCGGGGCTGAGGGGGAGGGGCGGGGGCGGCTTCCCCACCGGGGAAAAGTGGGAGACATGCCTGCGCTCCCCGGGCAGACCGAAATATGTAATATGTAACGGCGATGAAGGCGACCCCGGCGCCTTTATGGACAGGGCCATCCTGGAGAGTGACCCCCACTCGGTGATAGAGGGAATGCTCATCGCCGGCTATGCCAGCGGCGCCCGGCACGGCTACATCTATGTCCGCGCCGAGTATCCCCTGGCAGTAGCGCGGGTCCGGACTGCCCTGCGCCAGGCGAGGAAACTGAATCTCACCGGGAAGAATATCCTGGGCAGCAATTTCAGCTTCGATATCAGGCTGTTTTCCGGCTCGGGGGCGTTTATCTGCGGCGAAGAGACGGCGCTCATTGCCTCCATCGAGGGAAAACCGGGTATCCCCCGCTACCGCCCCCCTTACCCCGCCGTTAAGGGACTGAATGGGAAACCCACCGTTATCAATAACGTCAAGACCCTCGCCTGTGTACGCCATATAATCGAAAATGGCGCCGGGTGGTTTGCCGGTATCGGCAGCGGGAAAAGCAAGGGTACCGCCGTCTTTGCCCTTGCCGGCAAGGTGGTAAGTACCGGCCTGGCCGAGGTGCCGATGGGCACCACCCTGCGCCAGCTCATCTTCGATGTCGGCAGTGGCATTACCGGGGGCAAACGCTTCAAAGCCGTCCAGGTCGGCGGTCCCTCCGGGGGCTGCCTGCCCGAGTCCGCCCTCGACCTGCCGATTGACTTCGATTCCCTCCAGGCAGCCGGTGCCATGATGGGCTCAGGAGGAATGGTAGTACTGGACGAGGACGACTGCATGGTTGAGCTGGCCCGCTACCTCACGGAGTTTACCCAGAGGGAGTCCTGCGGCAAATGCACCCTGTGCCGGCTGGGAACGAAACAGATGCAGGAGGTCCTGGGTGAAATCACCGCGGGAAAGGGGAGACCCGGAGATATCGATATGCTCATCGAGCTGGCGGAGGATATAAAGGCAGGGTCACTATGCGGCCTGGGAAAGACAGCGCCCAACCCGGTACTGAGTACCCTGCGCTATTTCCGTGACGAATACGAGGTCCACCTTAAAGAGGGACGCTGCCCGGCACTGATGTGCCGGGACCTCATCGCCTATTACATCATTCCCGAGAGGTGTGAACGCTCCTGCGATGCCTGCGTCGGCACCTGCACCATGGAGGCAATCTCAACCGATAAAAAGAGGATAAAGGTCATCGACCAGGAAAAGTGCGTCAAGTGCGGCACCTGTCTCGATGCCTGCCCTCCCCAGTATAGTGCCGTGGTGAAGCTATCGCCGCCAGACCGGGTGCCAGCCTAAAGGACAATTGAGATGAAGACCGTTTCGCTGACCATCGACGGCCGGAAAATAAGCGCTCCCCGCGGAGAGAAGCTTCTCTGGGCAGCGCTGGGCAGCGGCATCTATATCCCAAACCTGTGTGCCCTCAGGGACAACCCGGAGCCGGCTGCCGGCTGCCGTTTGTGCTTCGTCGAGGTAGCGGGTAAGAATGAGCCGGTTACCGCCTGCACCGAAGTGGTAGCCGAGGGCATGGTGGTGAACACCAGGGGGACAGCGGCATTAAGACTGGCGCGCACCGCCTTTGAACTGTTGATGTCATCCTGTGCCGCGGACTGTGCTCACTGTGCCAAAAACAGACGCTGCGAGCTCCAGAAAATAGCCCGCCATCTCGGCATGAAACTTAAATCAAAGCGCTTCAGAGAGCTCCGGCGGGAGCTGCCCATCGACCGCAGCAGTCCCGTATTTATATACGACCCCAACAAGTGCGTGCTCTGCGGGCGGTGCGTGTGGGTATGCCGGGAGCAACTGGGCATCGGCGCCATCGGCTTTGCCTACCGCGGCTTCCGACGGGTAGTGACCACCTTCGGCGGGGAGCCTGTCGCTGATTCGAGCTGCCGGGGCTGCGGTGACTGTGTTTCCGTCTGTCCCACCGGAGCCCTAGTCTTCAAAGATGGCAAGAAGCCTGAAAAGCAAAAGATGGAAGATAGTCTCTCGGCGGCTTCTGTCACCGCCAACCTCAAGACCCGTTTTATCGGCCGGAGGGTCCTCTACTACCCCCGCCTTACCTCAACCATGGAGGCAGCAAAAAAGGAAGCCGGGGGCGGGGCAGCAGAAGGAACGGTTATTATCGCCGGTGAGCAAACGCGGGGCAAGGGGCGAATAAAGCGCACCTGGCTATCGCCCCCGGGTAATATTTCCCTGTCCATCATCCTCTACCCCGACATTTCTCACCTGCCGTCACTTATCATGCTTGCTTCCCTGGCGGTAGCCCGCAGCCTCAGGAAGGTTACCGGACTGGAGGCACAGATTAAGTGGCCCAACGATGTCCTTATCAACGGCCGGAAGGTGTGCGGCATCCTGATTGAAACCGATATCCGGGGAAAGAGAGTGGACCACTCTACCATTGGCATCGGGATAAATGTTAACTTCATGCCTTCTTACTTTCCCGAGGTCTCATCCAGCGCCACCAGCCTTGCCGATGAGCTGGGGAGAAGCGTATCCCGCCTGGATATCATCCGGCAACTGCTGGTGGAAACAGAAAGACTCTACCTTGCTTTGCGGGCGGGGGAATCTATCTATGAGAAATGGCGGGACAACCTGGTAACCCTGGGTCGAAGAGTTTATGTAAAGTCGGGTGAGGCCACCCTGGAGGGCATCGCCGAGTCAGTTACCCCGGACGGCAGCCTCCTGCTGCGCCGGCCAGACGGAAGCTTGGCCAGGATTGTGGCCGGGGATGTTACCCTGCGTGACCGGACGTAGCTCTCCGGAGCCTGCCCTGGCGAGCAGGCTCCGGACTCTATACGTCATAGCTAATTACTTGGCTTCTTTTCCACCCTGCGCCGACCCTTCCTTCTTCATAAACATGGAAAAGAGGTCAATCGGCACGGGGAAGATAAGGGTGCTGTTCTTCTCCGAGGCAATCTCAGTCAGGGTCTGCAGGTAGCGAAGCTGGAGCGTGGTCGGCTCCTTAGCGATAATAGCCCCGGCTTGAGCCAGTCTCTCTGATGCCTGGAACTCACCCTCGGCGTGGATGATTTTAGCCCGCCGTTCCCGCTCGGCTTCTGCCTGGGCCGCCATAGAGCGTCTCATCTCCTCAGCGAGCTCAACCTCCTTAATTTCAACGGTGCTGACCTTGACTCCCCAGGGGTCGGTATGCTCGTCGACTATCTGCTGCAGCTGCTGGTTAAGCTTTTCCCTCTCCGCCAGCAGTTCATCGAGTTCAGACTGTCCCAGCACATTCCGCAGGGTAGTCTGGGCTATCTGCGAGGTAGCCCTGATGTGGTCCAGGACCTTAACTACTGAAGCCTCAGGGTCAACCACCCTGAAATACACGACGGCGTTTACCCTGACGGTAACATTGTCCCTGGTGATTACCTCCTGGGAAGGTACATCCATCGTCACCACCCTCAGGTCGACCTTCACCATCCGGTCAACAAAGGGAATGATAAAAAATAGGCCGGGACCCCTGGCTCCAACCAGCCGCCCCAGGCGAAAGATGACCCCCCGCTCATACTCGGTCACAATCTTAATCGTCATCGGCAGGATTAAGAGCAGGACTAAGACAATAACACCAATGATAATTGGATTCATTTGTTTACCTCCTTATGCTATTTTTTTGCTCACCCGCAGTATCAAGCCATCGACTCTGTTTATAATCACCTCCTCCCCGACTTCCACCCGACCTGTCTCCGATACTGCTGTCCAGCGTTCACCCTGAATGAAAACCACCCCCTTGGGCCCCAGGGCCACCTTGACCTCAGCCGTCTTGCCTACCAGGTCTTCCCTGCCCGCGGATACCTGGCGCCGGTGGGCCCGGACCCCCCAGATAATGGTGATGGCAAGGAAAAGGGCAAGACAAACTATTCCGGTGACAACTACCCCCGGGGATACCTGAAACCAACTGGCATCTATTTGAAACAATGGAAACCCTCCCTAAAACAAGATTTCGGAATAAGCACAGTCGCGGCTAAAACAATCAGGCTCACCTGGCTGCCCCTTCACGGTTCCCGCCTGGTTACATATAGCTGTAAGCCATCCACCCTGGTGATAGTCACCTTCTCACCGGCTTCCACCCGCCCCACTTCCGATATTGCTGTCCAGCGTTCGCCCCTAAAGAAGACCGTCCCCTCAGGGTCAAGGGCTACCTTGACAACGGCTGTTTTCCCCACCAGTTCTTCCCTGCCAGTAGTCGCCTGGCGGCGGTGAGCCCTGACCACCCGGGTAACGACAAAGGCAAAGAAAACGGCGACACAAACGGCTATTCCGATAATCAGTCCTATGTTCACCTGAAATAAAGGTCCTCCTTTAAATAAGATTAAAGAGCCAATAACCAGCGAGACAATACCTCCCCCGGTCAACAGACCAAAGCTCGCGGTAAACACCTCCGCGACAAACAGGCCGAAGGCCAGAATTACGAGGAGCAGCCCGGCGTAGTTTACCGGCAGCATTCCCAGTGAATAAAAGGCAAGCAGCCCGGAGATGGCACCAACCACGCCCGGGAAAATGAGCCCCGGGTTTGTGATTTCAACGAGAATACCAAGTGAAGCCAGGCTCAGCAGGATCAAGGCAATGTTCGGGTCAGCGATGGCATAAAGAAACTTCTCAATCGCACTCATATCAACATCGTTGATGACAGCCCCCCGGGTATTCAGGGTGACCACCCTGCCATCAAGCATGGTTACTTCCCTGCCATCAAGCTGAGAAACGAGACTGTCAAGGTTGGGGGCGACCATATCGATAACATTAAGCCCCAGCGCCTCCCGTTCGGTAGCGGAAACGCTCTCCCTGACCGCTTTTTCCGCCCATTCCATGTTGCGCCCGTGGGCTTCGGCAATACTCCTGATATAGGCGGCAGCGTCATTCACCACCTTCTCTTCCATCGCCTCCGACATTGCGGCTTCACCCTCGGTACCTATCGACACCGGGTGCGCCGCCCCGATTGCGGTGTTCGGCGCCATAACGGCGACGTGGGCCGCCATGGTAATAAACACCCCTGCCGAAGCCGCCCGGGCCCCCGAGGGAGAGACATATACTACTACCGGAACATCGGCATTAACAATCTCCTTCACAATGTCACGCATGGAGGTATCCAGGCCCCCAGGAGTATCAAGCTGGATGATACAGACCACGGCACCATCTTCCTCAGCCTGCTCGATGCCGTGCGCAATATAGTCAACCAGAACGGGATTGATGGTCCCCTTAACGTGAAGCACATCAACTCTGGGAGTAGACGCCTGGGCATCAATGGCTATCAAGGCACATACCAGCACGCCCAGTAGCAACACAATCCGCATGATTTTGGGCATAACTCAAGCCCTCCCAAACAGCCTGTAATAAGAGATTGTATCTTGATTGCCGCCATATTGCAAATAAAACGAAGGCCAATCCTATCCCCCGGCTCACCAGTCATGTGAATAAGTACCGTAGCTTGAACAGGGGGGCGAAGTGGTGT
>JAUWPF010000078.1 GCA_030611745.1 Chloroflexota bacterium
GTGCCTTTTATGCGCCGTCAGCCGCCGCTGCCCGGATGGCGGAAGCGGTGATCTTAGACAAGCAGGAGGTCCTGCCCTGTGCTGCCTACCTTGATGGGGAATACGGAATTAAAGGTACGGTCATCGGTGTTCCGGTAAAACTGGGCAGCAATGGCATCGAGCAGATAATAGAGCTTGAACTCACCCCGGAGGAAGGACAAGCCCTTGCCGGCTCCGCTGAGGCAGTTAAAGAACTGCTAAAGACAATGAAACTGTAAAGGAGAGACCCCCCCAGGGCAGATAAATCTGAAATGAGACAAATCGAAGCCAGGGTCATCACCCAAACGGTGGCCCGCCTCTGCCAGGAAGCAAACTTTGTCCTCGGTGAGGACATAGTTACCGCGCTCAGGCAGGCGCTTGAGACCGAGGAATCTCCGCCGGGGAGGGAAGTCTTAAGCCAGCTTCTGGAGAACGCTCGAATTGCCAGAGAGGAGCACCTGCCCCTGTGCCAGGACTGCGGCACGGCAGTGGTCTTCCTGGAGATAGGGCAGGAAGTCCATATCAGCGGCGGTGACCTTTATACCGCTGTCGCGGAAGGAGTGCGCCAGGGCTACAGCCAGGGTTATCTCAGAAAATCCATGGTGAGGCAGCCGTTCTCAGCCAGGGTAAACACCACCGATAATACCCCGCCGGTTATCCATCCCGAGATAGTGCCCGGTGAGCAGCGCAGGATTACGGTCACGCCCAGGGGGAGCGGCGCGGAGAACATGAGCCGGCTTGCGATGCTCAAGCCGGGCGACGGTAAAAAGGGTATCATCGACACGGTGCTAACAACGGTTAACGAGGCCGGAGGCAATGCCTGTCCCCCGTTAACTATCGGCCTCGGCATCGGCGGCACCGCCGAGAAGGCAATGCTGCTGGCCAAGAAGGCCTTGCTGCGCCCGGCAGCCGTTCCAAACCCCGCCCCCGAGGCCGCCGAACTCGCAGCGGAGATTCTGGCCAGGGTCAATAATCTGGGCATCGGACCAATGGGTTTTGGGGGTAACACTACCGCCCTGGCAGTCCACATCTTAACCATGCCGACTCATATCGCCAGTCTGCCGGTAGCGGTTAACCTCCAGTGCCACAGTGCCCGTCACAAAGAGGCGGTCTTATAATGATGGATACGCTCCATATCACATCGCCAATCGAGGCCGAAGTAATCGAAAAACTGACCACCGGTACCCGGGTGCTGATTTCTGGCATCATCTACTCCGCCCGTGACGCCGCTCACCAGAGGCTTATCCAGGCGCTGGACAGAGGGGAAAAACTACCCGTCGACCTCAGCGGGCAAACCCTGTACTACATGGGGCCGTCACCAGCTAGACCGGGGACAGTCACTGGTTCCGCCGGTCCGACCACCAGCCGCCGCATGGATATATACACCCCACGCCTCATTGCCCTCGGGCTTAGAGCCATGATTGGGAAAGGCAGCCGCTCACCAGCAGTAAGGGAAGCCATCACGAAATACAAGGCTGTCTACTTAGCCACCACCGGCGGCGCCGGGGCGCTGCTAGCCAGGTCCATCAAGCGGGTAGAGACCATCGCTTATGAAGACCTGGGAGCGGAGGCTATTTTAGAGCTCAGGGTAGAGGACTTCCCGGCGATAGTAGCCAATGACATCTACGGGGAGGACCTGTTTGAGCAGGGAAAGGCCAAATACCAGAGGGAAAGGAAATAGAGGACGGAAAATGGACTGCATCTTCTGCCAGATTGCGTCAGGCAGTATCCCCGCTGACATTATCTATCAGGACAAAGAGGTAATTGCCTTTCGTGATATTGAGCCCCAGACGCCGGTGCACCTGATTATTATTCCCCGAAGGCATATTCCCTCCCTGCTTCATCTATCTGAAGCGGACTTACCCCTCATCGGCCATATGGTAGCAATCACCGGCGAACTGGCAAAAGGTGAGGGTGTTTCCGAAAGCGGGTATCGCCTGGTAATAAGTTGTGGCGAGGAGGGGGGACAGGTGGTACCCCACCTTCACATGCACCTTCTCGGCGGGCGAAGGCTAGCCGACGAGCTCGGCTGAGTTATGATACTCAAGAAAACTGAGTAGCCCGGCGATGGTCTTGGCGTCACAGATTTCGCCCGAGGCAACAAGCGGGCTTATCTGAGAAATCGGCACCCTGACTAGCTCAATATTCCCGGTATCCTCAGCTTGAAGCGGGCTGGAAATAAGGTCAGTAGCCAGATAGAGGTAGAGGTATTCAGTGCAGTAGCCGGGTGTAGAGTAAAAGCCGCCCAGCCTCTCTACCTTCCCCGGTAGATAGCCCGTCTCCTCACGCATCTCACGCCGGACAGCCGTCTCCGGGTCTTCACCCGGTTCAATGCCCCCCGCCGGTATCTCCAATAGCTCTTTCTCAACCGGCTTGCGGAACTGTTTAACCAGGAGGATATTATTGTTATCGTCCAGAGCTATGACCGCCACGCAGTCACCGTGCTCCACAATCTCCCGCGTGGTCTCTCTCCCGCCAGGCATCCTTACCGCATCAACCCGCAGCCTCACTGCCCGTCCCTTATAGACCAGCCGGCTGGATAGTGTCTCTTCCGCAGCCAGATTAGACCTCCATCTTATAGATAAGGGCCACCTCGTCACAATCAGGAAACTTGGGGCAGCGGTAACACTCGGTCCAGACCTTACGGGGCAGCTCCATCTTATCCACCTGGGAAAAGCTAAACTTCTCGAAGAGCGCTGGCTTATAGGTAAGACAAAAAACAGTAGGGATACCAAGCTCCTTTGCCTCATCAAGACAGGCCACTATCAATCGGGAGCCACCCCCCTGTTTCTGAATGTCCTCGGCTACCGCCAGTGATTTTATCTCGGCCAGGTCTGCCCAGCTAACATGCAGCGCCGCGCAGGCAACCACCTCGTCATCCCTCCTGATGACGAAATAGTCCCTGATACTCTCGTACATCTCGCTCAGTGAGCGGGGTAGCATATCACCCCTGCCAGCGAAGTAATTAACCAGCCGGTGCATCTGGGGAACCTCACCGATTTTAGCTTTCTCCGCTTTCAACTTACCGCTTTCCTTTCAACCTCTGTTCCAGGGTAGCATAGAAAGAAGCCCGGGGATGTATTCTCAAAAACCGGACCTTCTTTACGCTGTGCCTCACCGTAATGGTAGCACCACTCGAGAGGGGCAGATTGATATGGCCGTCAATACTCAGCCCCGCCTGATGAGCCGTAGTAACATGCAGCTCAACCACCGCCGCCGCCGGCAGCACCAGGGTATAGTCCGAACTGAGGTGAGGTAGTATCGGCAGCAGCAGGAACTCCTCAGACCGGGGGTGCAGAATGGGACCGCCGGCTGCCAGCGCATAGGCGGTGCTGCCGGTAGCGGTAGCCGCAATCACGCCATCACCCTTATAGGTGGTCAGGGGCTCACCGTCAATACTGGCATCAACATATACTACCCTGGTTACTGTCCCCCGTGCCAGCACCACATCATTCAAGGCATAACATATGCGGGGTGCCCCTCCCTCCAGAGGCAAAAGCTCTGCCTCGAGCAGCGCCCGCTCATCAATCCAGCCTTTCCCCTCAAGCAAAGAGGGCAGCTCCGCCACCGCCTCGCCAGTGGTGAGTTCCGTCATGAACCCGAGTCTGCCCAGGTTTATGCCGGTTATCGGCGTCTGGGCCGGGAGTGCCAGTTGAGCCGCACGCAGGATAGTGCCATCACCACCGGTGGTAAGAATCAGGGCGGTACTGTCCAGTCGAGCCCTGGCCTTTTCCTCTTCCCACGCCGAGCACAGCCAGACCGAAACTCCTCTTGAACTCAGGAGTTTTTCCAGTTCTCCGGCCAGGGTATAGGCCGCTTCAACCATAGGGTGATAAAGGATACCTATTCTATCTAAAGACATGACTACTCTCGACTCACAATGAAGTGCTGCTTTCAGAGGCAAGGGAAGTGTAACATCACCGGTTTTCGAGTGTCAAGGTCAGAGAGCCGGCCTGTTACCGGCACTACTGGAGAAGGAGAAGAACGACGCCAGCACAGACGGCAGCGATACCAATCCCCAGTAAGATATAGAGAATACGAAGGTCCGGCTTCATCTTCTAACCCTTCACTTTCTTCTGTCCGCTCTTACTATCCTTACCCTTCTGGTAAACCGCCTTGCTCAGACGCTTTATCGCCTTGCCCGACTTAAATCGATTCAGATTAACAAAGCCCCGGGTATGGTTCATACTAACCACCTGACCCCATTATACAACATCACGCAATCAGGGGCGAAACCCGCCTGTGTCACCCTGGACATGCAGCGGCAAAGCAGTATTATGACAAGTGAATAAGAATATCAACTCAGGAATCGGATTCCCGTTTGAAGGTTATTTCTTTCTTGAGGCTCAGGAAGATTATCATCTTTGAGCGAGTGGATATAGCAACTTATAGCCTCCTTGATGTTTTTCAGTGCCTCATCTTTTGTTTTCCCCTGGCTGATGCAGCCGGGCAGGCTGGGGCATTCGACCACCCAGTAGCCGTCCTCACCTGGAT
>JAUWPF010000099.1 GCA_030611745.1 Chloroflexota bacterium
AACCTGAGCTACCAGGCTCGACATTACATCCCGGTCCAAGCGCTCGCTGCCGCCGGTGAGCAGACTGGTGCCAAATTTAGCCACTATCCGGTGATAGGGCAGACTAAGATTTTTATCGTTCGATTTAGCCATTCACCGCCGCCCCGAGTAAGTTTGCTCCATTATAGCAAGCCAAAGGGCATTTTACTACACTCTCTTTCCTTCCCATCTGCTCCGTGCTAAAATCTGCGGGAGGGCTAGTCCGTTCCGGCTAGCCCTAGGGGTATTTAGGGATAAAATAAAATGGAGCTAAATCTGAGCCAGCTGCTACACCTTGCCGGCGAGGTGCCCGCCTACCGCCAGCTCTCAAGCGCACTTAAGTCAAAGCGCGGCGCCAGGGCGGTAGTGCTTGATGCCGCCCGACCCTATCTCATCGCCGCTCTCTACCACAGCCTGGAATTACCCATCCTGATAGTCACCGCCCAACCGGAAAACTCAAAGAAGCTCTACGAACAGCTCTCAACCTGGTGCGGCTCCGCCCCGGTAAAACTCCTCCCCGAGCCCGACACCCTGCCCTACGAGCGCGCCACCTCAGATACCACCACCGAACTGGAACGGATACAGGTCCTATCAGCCTTAGCCGGTGGTGAGCCGCAGATAGTTATTGCCTCCGGTCCCGCCTTCATGTGGAAGGTGGTGCCGCATGCCCTGTTTGCTG
The DNA here is from genome assembly GCA_030611745.1 of Chloroflexota bacterium. GTDB lineage: Bacteria > Chloroflexota > Dehalococcoidia > Dehalococcoidales > JAUWPF01 > JAUWPF01. Next base: position 698 of record JAUWPF010000099.1, read on the forward strand.
CCGCCGTCCATACCATAAAGCAGGGAATGGACATTGAGCCAGCAGGGCTACTCCGCCGGTGGCAGGCGATAGGCTACCGGCTGGAAAACCTGACCCAGGTGCCGGGCACGGTAAGCCATCGCGGCGGCATCATCGATATTTACCCCACCACCGCCAACCTGCCCGTGAGACTGGAGTTCTTCGGCAACACAATAGACACAATGCGCCTCTTTGACCCGGTAACCCAGCGCTCCTTAAAGCAGGTGTCAGAAGTAACCATTGCCCCCGCCAGCGAACTCCTGACGCCTCTTTCTGGCAGCAAACAGGTGCTGGAGCAAGCCCTGGACAGCATCGACCTCTCCGGCTGCAGCCCTGAGGCAAGACAGCAATTCGAGCCGGAAATAGCGATGCTGCATGATAGAGAGATGCCGCCCGATATACAATTCTATGCCCCGCTGTTCAATAAAGACAGTATCCTAAGCTACCTCTCCCGGGATGCCCTGCTGGTACTTGATGAACCCCGGGGCATCAGGACGGCAATCGAGGATATAGATGCCAAAGCAAGTGAACTGCGCCGCGACAAGCTTGAGCGGGGGAAACTACCCCGCAACTTCCCCCATCCCTACTTTACCCTGGAAGAGCTGGAGCCAGAGATAAACAAGAGACAGTGCCTCCGCCTCACCGCCTGGGACACTGGTGATAATGAGCCAGCCTGCCGGTTAAGCTTCACCCCCGCCCCCGGCTACGCTGGACAGCTGCCGGCTTTTATCAAGCAGGCCAGGCAGATGCTGGGCCAGAAACACCGCATCATCGTCACCAGCCACCAGGCAAGCCGGCTGTCGGAGCTGCTTGACGAAGAGGGTATCATTGCCCCACCCCTTGCCGAAATCAGCAAGACACCCCCAGCCGGCTCGTTTACCCTTCTCCAGGGTTCACTGGCTGAGGGCTGGGTCATGAACGGCAATACCCATCTCTATACCGATACCGAAATCTTCGGTTTCACCAAGGAGCGCCGGCTGCTCAAGAGACGCCCGGCAAGGCACCACGACCCTCTTGCCGAGATAAGCCCCGGCGACTACGTGGTGCATATCGAGCACGGGATTGCCCGGTTCGCCAGCGTTATCACGATGAGCACCCACGGCAGCGAGAAGGAATACCTGGTGCTGGAATATGCCGAAAACGACCGGCTTTACGTCCCCACCGACCAGATAGACCGCATCAGCCGCTACATAGGCGCCGGTGCCAAACCGCCCCCACTCAACCGGCTTGGCACCCAGGAATGGAGTAAAGCCAAGCAGCGGGTCAGGCAGTCGGCTGAAGACATTGCCCAGGAGCTGCTGGCCCTCTATGCCACGAGGGAGGTCGTATCCGGTTTTGCCTTCTCCCGGGATACCCTGTGGCAGCAGGAACTTGAAGCTTCCTTTCCCTATGTCGAGACCCCCGACCAGACCCTGGTGGTAGCGCAGGTAAAAGAGGATATGGCAAAAGCCAGGCCAATGGACAGGCTGGTCTGCGGTGATGTCGGCTACGGTAAGACCGAAGTCGCCATCCGTGCCGCCTTCAAGGCGATAATGGACGGAAAACAAGCAGCGGTGCTGGTGCCAACTACCGTGCTGGCCGAGCAGCACTTTGCCACCTTCAGTCAGAGGCTGGATGCCTTCCCGGTGAGAATCGAGGTGCTGAGTCGCTTCAGGACACCGAAAGAGCAGGAGGTTATCCTCAGCGGACTGACAGACGGCAGCGTGGACATCTGTATCGGCACGCACCGGCTGCTGCAGAAGGATATAGTGTTCAAAGACCTGGGTCTAATGGTCATCGATGAAGAGCAGCGCTTCGGTGTCGTCCACAAGGAATATTTGAAAAGGATGAGGCAGGAGGTGGATGTCCTCACCCTCAGCGCCACCCCCATCCCCCGCACCCTCCATATGTCCCTGGTAGGGGTAAGGGATATGAGCGTCATGGAGACTCCCCCCGAGGAGCGCCTGCCCATCAAGACCTATGTTGCCGAATACGACGAAAGGTTAATCAGGGAAGCCATCCTCCGCGAGCTGGAAAGGAACGGGCAGGCCTTCTTTCTCCATAACCGGGTCCAGAGTATCGCCCTCGTCGCCAGCAGGCTCAGGTCCCTGCTGCCCGAGGCCCGGATTGCAATCGCTCACGGTCAGATGCCCGAACAGGAGCTGGAAGCGGTGATGGCCCGCTTCGCCCGGGGCGGAAGCGATGTCCTGGTATGCACCACCATCATCGAATCGGGGCTGGACATGCCCAACGTCAATACCATGATAGTCAATAAAGCCGACAAGTTCGGCCTCACCGAGCTCTACCAGCTGCGGGGCAGAGTCGGGCGCGGCACCAACTCTGCCTATGCCTATTTTCTATTTGACAGAGGAGAGCGGCTGACCCTGACCGCGGAGAAAAGGCTCAAGACCATCTTCGAAGCCACCGAGCTGGGCGCCGGTTTTGGCATTGCCATGAAGGACCTGGAA
>JAUWPF010000045.1 GCA_030611745.1 Chloroflexota bacterium
CATCGAGTTATACAAGCATATTAAAGACGCAACCCCAACCTGGGCTAAGAGAATCGTCTTCATCACCGGTGATGTGATGGGGACCGATACGAGAAGCTTCCTCTCCAGGACCAAAGTCCCTTACATCACCAAGCCCTTTGACACAGAACAGCTAAAGAGGGAAATCAGTCGTAAATTGACCGAAGGTGCTTAGAGCTTCACGGTGTGAGATACTGATGGATGCCGTTCTCCTATCGCACATTTGCTTGAAAAGTTACCCCCATCGCATAACTTACCAATCCTTATACTTTTCCCCCCTCTTTAACCGCTAGCTCTTCTCGCCCGGGCATAAATACCGGAGAATACAGCCACCCAACTCTATCTCTATTTAACTATACAAGCCAACAAAAAACCTGAAGCGATAGGTGATGCTTCAGGTTGTTCTAAAATACAGCAGTCTTTCTTGGTCCCTCTTGTCCCCCTCCCGCCCATGAGCTATAATAAGCCCTGTCTGGGAAAGGAGACTCGAAATGCCATCTTATGCCTTTTTTCATAACCAATTTGTTCCCCTATCCGAAGCCAGGATTGGCGTCATGACTCAAGCCTTTCACTACGGGACGGGTGTCTTTGAGGGCATCAGGGGGAACTGGAACAGTGAGCAGAAACAGACTTACCTCTTCCGCCTTGAAGAGCACTATGACCGGCTGCTCAATGGCTGCCGGCTGCTCAAGATTAGTCTGCCCCACACCACCAGCGAGCTATGCCAGCTAACGATAGAACTGGTGGCAAGGTGTAAATTTCAGGAGGATATCTACGTCCGCCCCCTGGCATATAAAAGCACCGAATCTCTCGGGGTCCGCCTCCACGGACTGGATGATGATTTCCTGGCCTTTGTCATTCCCTGGGGACCATACCTGGATGTGGATAAGGCCAAAGTCGGCGTTTCGTCATGGCGGCGCCCTGATGATAACGTGATTCCACCCCAGGTCAAGCTGACCGGCCTTTATGTCAATAACGCCCTGGCGAAAACCGAAGCTATTGAGAACGGATATGACGAGGCGGTTATGCTCACGCCCGATGGCCATGTCTCCGAGGGCACCGGCGAAAACATCTTCCTGGTCACAGGCGGCAGGCTGGTTACACCCGCCAGCTACAACAATATCCTGATGGGTATTACCCGCGATACGGTGATAAAACTGGCCCAAAACGAGCTGGGGATAGAAGTAATAGAAAGGCAAATCGACCGCGGTGAACTCTATACTGCCGAAGAGTGCTTCTTCACCGGTACCGCTGCCCACATAACCCCCGTCGCTGAAATCGACCACCGTAAGATAGGGGATGGTGAGATTGGGAAGATAACTGGCAGCCTGCAAGAAATCTACTCCCGGGTAATACGGGGCAAGCACCCCAAATACCTCGACTGGGGCACCCCGGTCTATAAAAAGTAAGTATGGTGAAGGCCCGGATGATAGTTAATGAAGCAGGCTATTTCCGTCCTGCGTTTACCTGAAGTGACTTCAAGAGGCAGAGAACCTGGCAGCTCTCTTCCAGGGTGGTAGTGGCGTTATAGGCTTCCTCGAGCAGCTGGCCGATGGCGAAGTTACCGTGCCCATGAACCATAATAATCCGATGCTCCTTTAACGTCTGAGCAATTATATCAGCCAGGCCCCCCGGTTTCACCTCCATATGCCAGCCTATTACCGGCACCCGCCCCACCATAGACAGGCCCTCGGCATCACCGGGCACAATCTCAGTCTCGGTCAGTGACAGGGCAACGGCGTGAGGGGGATGGGCATGGACAATGGCTAACGCCGACGTCTCCCGATAAATAGCACGGTGGACAGCCAGCTCGGTAGAAGCCAGTGGTGTGTGGCGGTCGTTTTTATCCACCCCGGTCTCTATCAAGTCTTGTTCCTGCAGGCAACCAAGCCTGCAGCCGCGGCGGGTAATAACCAAACGGTCTCCCAACCTGATACTCAGATTCCCACTGTTGGAGGAGACAAGCCCCTGGGTGAAGAGATCGCGTCCCACCGCCTGAAACTGAGACAGCACCATAAACCCCCTTTAGTCGCCAAGTCGGGCTGCTCTAATTTATGCCCATCAAACAAAAAAGTCAAATCAAGCTGACACCTGACCAGTGCCCGCCAGAAGGTAAATTACTCCGTCGCTTCGGATTCAGCTTTTGCCAGGGCCTGGTTTAACTTTTTCACAAGCCTCGATTTGTGGCGAGCAGTGTTGTTGGGGTGAGTGATTCCCTTCTCTGCCGCTTTATCCAGGGCACTAATGGCAACGCCTACTGCTTCCCGAGCCGACTCGAGTTCACCGGAGAGGATAAGCTTCTCCGCCCGGGTAATGCTGGTCTTGCAGCGGCTACGAACAGACTTATTTCTCAGTCGCTTTCGTTCGGTAATACGCACCTGCTTTTGCGCTGACTTAATAACTGGCAATATCTACCTCCTCAGTTTCTTTTGTGTCTCGCTTTACCTGCCGCTCTTTGATAGGGGCAGGCTTTCCGGCTGGTCGTCTGGCTCCGATGGTCATTTCATCCCCTACCCGGCTTACACCCATCACCCCCCGAACCCCTCCGATCTTTGCCATGAGACGGCTTATCTGAAGTAGACCTGTCGTCTCCAGTGTAAAATAGGTCGTAAAGGTAGTGGCATCACCGTGAGCCGAGTTCACCGAGGTAATATTAACCCCCTCCTCAGCCACAACAGCGGTGATATCACGCACCAACCCCACCCTGTCCCAGCCTTTAACCTGAATACTAACCGGATATAGCAAACTGGCCTGCCCCCACTCCACCGCCACCAATCTTTCCTTCTCACCCCCATGGACCACATTGTAGCAGTCCTGACGGTGGACAGTCACCCCCCGGCTGCGGGTAACATAACCAATAATCTTATCCCCGGGCACCGGATGACAACACTGGGCCAAACTGGTAAGTAAATCTCCCGTCCCCAGCACCCTGACTCCGGCTGCTGATGGAGCAGGCGGGGGCACCTCGACCGCCGTCTTAAGTGGCTGTTCTTCACCAGCCAGCTTCAAGGCAATCTGATGAGTAGTGATGTCACCATAACTGATAGCCAGCAGGAAGTCATCTGTGTCATCATAGCCAAACAGCCTGGCTATCTTCTCCCGCTCGCTCAGTTTTATCCCCAGGCGCCTCAGTTCCCTCTCCAGAAGTTCCCGGCCGTGCTCAATACTCTCCGCCCGCTCCTGTTTCCTGAACCACTGCCTTATCTTTTCCCTGGCATGCGAGGTGTTGACATAGCCCAGGTGCGGACTCAGCCAGTCCCGGCTCGGGCCTCTGGCCTTCTTGGCCGACATAACCTCAACCACATCGCCATTATTCAGCTTATAGTTGAGCGGCACCAGTCTGCCATTTACCTTGGCGCCGACGCAGCGGTGCCCCAGCTCAGTATGAACCCGGTAGGCAAAGTCAAGGGGAGTGGAACCCTTGGGCAGGTCCTTTATTTCACCCTTCGGGGTATAAACAAAAACCTGGTCTATGAAGATATCAGTCTTAACCGATTCCAGAAACTCCTCAGCCCCGCTAAGCTCGCGGTGCCAGTCAATTAACTGCCTGAGCCAGGCTATCCCTTCCTCAAAGTGGATATCCCTGGTCTCACCCTCTTTATAGCGCCAGTGAGCGGCTACCCCATATTCAGCAAGATAATGCATCTCATGGGTGCGGACCTGAACCTCGAGCGGGGTCGTCCCCGAGCACATTACGGCGGTATGCAAAGACTGATAGCCGTTTGGCTTGGGGTTGGCAATATAGTCATCAAACGCGCCGGGGAGAGGCCGCCACAGGCTGTGAATAGTGCCTACAGCGCTATAACATTCAGGCACACTCGCAACCAGTACCCGGAGGGCGAGAAGGTCATGGATATCGTCAAACCGCTTGCCCTGGGCGGTATATCTCTCCATTTTCTGGTAGATACTATAAATATGCTTGGGTCTACCCGATATTTCGGCGACAAGGCCCGCCCGCTCAAATTCCTGCTCCAGGACTGGAATTGTCCGGTCGATAAAGCCCTCCCGCTGACTACGCCGGGCAGTAACCAGGTCGGCTACCCGGTAATACGCCTCCGGCTCAAGATAGCGGAATGACAGGTCCTCCAACTGCCATTTCAATTCCCATATTCCGAGGCGATGGGCCAGGGGGGCATATATCTCCAGGGTTTCCCGGGCAATACTACACTGTTTTTCCGCAGGCAGGGCTCCCAGAGTACGCATATTATGCAGCCGGTCAGCCCGCTTGATAAATACCACCCGGAGGTCCTCAGCCATTGCCACCAGCATCTTCCTTAAGTTCTCCGCCTGAGACTGCCTCATCGCCGCATCTTCCCCCGTCCAGGAGAGCTTACCAAGCCTGGTGACGCCATCAACCAGCTTGGCCACCTCCGGGCCAAACTTGGCTCCAATCTCGGAAACGCTTACGCCACAGTTCTCGGGGACATCGTGCAGCAGGGCCGCCGCCAGCGTGGTGGCGTCAAGCTGAAGCTCAGCCAGCACCAGAGCCGTCTGGAGCGGGTGCTCTATGTAAGGCCCCCCCGACCGGCGCGTCTGCCCCTGATGTGCCTTCGCGGCAAACTCATAGGCATCCTGAACCAAAGCTATCTTCGGTGAGGGAAGATAGCCCTGAGCTATCTCTATAAGCCGACTAAAACTCATATTCCCAGTATAGCGCAACACCGTTCGCTTGTGCAAAAGCTATCTCGCACCTTTGAGCATAACCCGTTACTGTGGTATGCTACAACCATAGCAAATATGGGGAAAAGGCTTCAGGTATGGCGGGAAGAACAATCCTTATCGTTGAAGATGACAAAACCCTGCTTGATGTCCTCAAGTATAACCTCATTAAGGAAGGCTACACTGTAGTCACCGCTGTTGATGGTGTTCAGGCCATTGAGGTCGCCCAAAGCGAGAAGCCTGACCTTATCGTCCTGGATATTATGCTCCCCAAGCTGGATGGCTTTGAGGTCTGCCGCATCCTGCGCAAAGAGATGACAGTGCCTATCCTGATGCTCACTGCCAAGACCGAAGAAATCGACAAGGTAGTTGGCCTGGAGCTAGGAGCCGATGATTATCTGACCAAACCCTTCAGCATGAGGGAGCTTCTGGCGCGCATTCGAGCCATGCTGCGCCGAGTAGAAATGATGAAGCAGGAGACACCTTCTAAGCAGGAGGTTGTCCCCCAAGCAATGAAGATTGCCAATCTTGAGATTGATTTTGCCCGGCATCAAGCCTGGCGTGGCGGTCTCGCTCTTGACTTAAGCCCCAGGGAGTTTGAACTGCTCGCCTTCCTGGTGAGGAATCGGGAACAGGTATTCAGTCGTGACCACCTTCTGGAGAAGGTATGGGGCTATGACTACGCTGGGGATACCCGAACCGTGGATGTCCATATCAGGTGGCTGAGACAAAAGATTGAAGATGATCCGTCTCACCCTGCACATCTATTGACAGCGCGGGGGGTTGGCTACAAATTCGAGGGCTAAACATGTTTCACAGTATCAGGTGGCGGATTGCTATAACCTTCGTTGTGCTTATTCTAGTATGTATGGGTGGGCTCAGCGCTTACCTGCTGCACTTTGTCAAGGATAATTATCTGGACAACCTGAGGATGCAGCTCACCGCTCAGGCACAGCTAGTAGGTGATGCCAGTGAGCCCTACCTTGACAGTGGGCAGACAGAGAGCATTGATGCTCTGGCTGAGAGGCTGGGGAACAAGATCAGCGCCCGAATTACCATTATCAATGCCGATGGAGTAGTGCTGGGTGATTCGGAGAAAGACCCAAAAACTATGGAGAACCACAGCGGCCGTCCTGAGGTAATTGAGGCTCTCTCCAGTGAAGTCGGCAGCAGCATTCGTTACAGCACTACCCTTAGCTGCGATATGATGTATGTTGCGATACCGATAACGGTAGATGACAAGGTGGCTGGTATTGCCCGTGTCTCGCTTCCGCTGGCTGAGATAAACGGGGCCCTGGGACACATGAACCGGATGATAATCGGCGGAACTGGCATTGCTGCTTTCGTAGCTATCCTGCTGGCGTTACAAATATCAAGGTCTACTACCGAGCCACTGAAAAAGCTCACTCAAATGTCCGAAAGGATAGCTCGCGGCGAGCTTGACCAGAAAATTGAGGTAACCTCCAGGGATGAGGCGGGAGACCTAGCAGAAGCGTTCAACTTGATGGCGGCCAGACTCAAAGAGATGGTGACCCTTCTCACCAGTGAGCGGGATAAGATGGCAGCTATCCTGTCTACAATGGGTGACGGTATTTTCATTGTTGATAGCGGGAACCGGATAACTATGGTCAACCAGGCTGCGGAGAAGCTGCTTAAGCTTTCTGAGGATGAAGTAGTGGGGCATACATTTATCGAAGTGGTGCGTGACTATGAGCTGGACAATATCCTGCAGAAGTGCCTTAAGGCACGCGAGCAGCGGACTGGACTGGTGGAAACCGAGTCCAGAAAGCAGTTCCTTGGGGTGATAGCTACGCCGCTAGGCAGCGGCTCACTGGTGCTTCTCCAGAACCTTACCGAGCTCAGGCATCTGGAGACAGTTCGTCGCGACTTTGTATCCAATATCTCCCACGAGCTCCGCACCCCGGTAGCCTCACTTAAAGTCCTTGCCGAAACGCTTGAGGAGGGAGCAATCGATGACAAGGCAGTGGCTCAGGACTTCCTGCATAAGATAAATATTGAGGTGGATAGGCTGACACAAATGGTAAACGAACTGGGCGAGCTATCCCGCATTGAAAGCGGCGAGTTCCCTCTTAACTTGGGGCCTGTTGACCTTAGCGAGGTAGTAAGGCAAGTTTCGGAAAGGCTCAGGGCACAGGCTGAGAGAGGGGGGCTTAGCTTGAAGATAGACACCCCTCCCGACTTACCTGAAGCTCTAGCAGATGAGGAGGGGGTGGAAAAGATTCTGGTCAACCTGCTTCACAACGCCATCAAGTTCACTCCACCCAGCGGCAGCGTTACCATATCAACCAAGGTTGAAGGTGACAGCATCCTGATTTCAGTGGCTGATACCGGGGTTGGCATTCCTGCCGATGACTTACCCCGTATCTTTGAGCGCTTCTACAAGGCAGATAAAGCCAGGGCTAGTGGAGGCACCGGACTGGGGCTGGCTATCGCCAAGCATATCGTTGAGGCCCACGGCGAAAGAATACGGGCAGAAAGCACTGAGGGCAAGGGCTCAACCTTCACCTTCGCTCTACCCCTAGCAGCCAAGCCTTAACCAAACCTTAAACAAAATTTAACCCTCTCTTAACAAAGCCTTAACCAAACCTTAAACATCCCCTGTTATGCTTGATTTTAGGATGAAGAGTTTGGTTAAGGCTAATTTTATGGCAGCAAGAAAACAGGAAAGGGAGGTTGATGCCTGTGAAACTAAAACTGGTATAGAAATGATGCTAAATAATCAAAAGGAGGAAGTATGCATATAGAAAACAGATGGTTTTTATTACCCCTAACCGGCCTGATTTTAGTTGACGTAGTTCTGGGTGGCTGCGGTCTAGGCCTCGCCGGAACCATCC
>JAUWPF010000062.1 GCA_030611745.1 Chloroflexota bacterium
GCGGGAGGAGCCTTTCCACGTCGCTCCTGTGGCAGAGCTCGGTGCCGGGGGTTAGTACTGCCGCCGTGCCCATCGCCGCTGCCAGCCGGCAGGCTTCTCCCAGAGGCTCTTCATCTATGAGCTTTAGTGCCAGCCCGGCGATACTGCAGTCGCCGGCCCCTACCGTGCTGCGCACCTTTACCGGGGGTGGCACCGCCTTGCAAATCACCTCCCTGGTGGCGGCGATGAGGCCGTCTTTACCCCGGGAGATAACCGCTATCTCAACCCCCATCTCGACCATGTCAAGGGCTGCCCTGATGATGGCCTCTTCGGTGAGAAGTTCCCTTCCTAATAGTTGCCCCGCCTCACGGACGTTGGGTTTGATGAGGTAAGGCCGGGCCTTTATCCCCTCGGCCAACCATTCTCCTTCCGAGTCCAGGATAGTCCTTACCCCGAAGGTATTGGCGTGCATGATTATGTCGTAATAGGCGTTAACCGGGATACCGGGCGGGACACTGCCGCCGGCTACTATCAGGTCCGGGCTGGGGTAAACCCGTATCATCTTCCTCTTGAACCTTTCAAGCGTCTTGGGGGGAATGCGCGGCCCGGGGGCATCAATCCTGGTCTGCTGGGAAGTCCTGGTGTCGTAAATAATAAAGTTGGTGCGAGTTTCCCCTTTTATCGGGGTGAAGCTGAAGGGCACTCCTTCCTCGTCGAGCAGTATCTCCACCGTCCTGCCTGCCGGACCGCCGATGAAACCGTAGGCGACCGTTTTGGCTCCCATCTCGTGGATGGCGCGGGACACATCGATGCCCTTGCCGCCGGCATAGAGACTCAGGCTCTTCCAGCGGTTGGCCTCATCTACTACCAGCCCGTCGACGGTAATAATACTGTCCAGGCTGGGGTTGAGGGTAATGGTAGCAATCATCGGTCTTCTTCCATTGCTAGTATTCCCGGTACCATGTTTCCGGTATGCTGGTTAGCTCCCGGGCGGTCAGTCCCTGCTTCTTATACCAGGGTACCGCGTATCTGGCGGCTATTTCGTTTAGTCTCTTGAGCCTCTCTACCGCCACCGTTTTGAGATAGTGAGTCCTTTCCCGGGCATCATCGAGGTGCATTGCCTCCTGCCAGATAGCCCGCCCCCCGAGGAAGCCGGAGGCTCCACCCTGGCAGGCAATTTCCACCTCCTGGCAGAAGAGCTCGAAGTCCACGCCGGCACTGAGAATAACCCAGGGCACCCGGGATGACGCATCCAGCTGGCGGCAGAGGTCGATGAGCCGGGGTTTGTCCTTGTTGTAGCGCAGGTCGGCGGGAAACTCGGACTTCAGCACATCGATGGGCAGCGCGGTGATGGCGCGGGCAGTCTCGATTACCACCTTTTCCTTCAAGGCCGCAAACCGTGCGGGGCTGCCGGTCTCACTGCCTACAGGATAGCTCTTTGGTTCTACCAGGAAGGGGATGTCGTATTTGGTGCATTCGGCGGCAACGGCGGCAGCCGTGTTAAGTTGTTTTTCTGCCAGCTCACCAAGGTCGGGACGGAAGTAGAGGAGAATTTTTACCGCCGAGGCACCCATCCGCTTAATTTTCTCCACGCTCCATCCGTCAAGCAGTCCGGTCAGGCGGCCTTCGCGGCTGCCCCCGTAGCCGGTGGCTTCGATGCTGACGAGGAGGCCGGTACCGGGGGGCAGGACGCGGCGGCTGATACACTGGGCTGCCCCGAATATCGGGTCGAGCAGGACGGCACTGGCGTGCTCAGCCAGGCTGGAGCATAGCTCCAGCTTGTGCTTGACCATCTCTTCATAGTTGACCCCTTCGGGATGCCGCTCGTCAAGCATACGGCGCAGTGAGCCGCGGTGGTCCATGGCACATATGGTAAAGATACCATCGGAGCTGGCAATCTGCTCCAGCCCTCTTATCTTGCCGATGCTTGGCCTGTTCATTTGCCCCCTATTATGGCGTAACAGGCAGCTTTAATCAAGATTTGTCTTCGCCTCATTCGTGGGTTATAATCGGCAGGTGCCGGTTGCCTTTTGAGGGAGGTTGATGTGCCCTGGTATTACCATGTGGTCAGAGGAATCGTAAAGCTGTTGCTCCGCCTGCTGACGCGGTGGCGGGTTGAGGGTGGGGAGAATGTTTCCCGCCAGGGTCCGCTGCTGGTGGTAGCCAATCATCTTCATCTGGTTGACCCCCCTCTCCTTGGGGTTAGCCTTAACCGGAGGCTGGTGTTTGTGGCCAAGGAGGAGCTATTCCGCTCCCGGCTGACCGCTTACTTTCTCCGCCGCCTGGGGGCGTTTCCCGTCCGGCGGGGGCGGCCGAGTAGAAAGGCATTGCGCCAGGCAGAGCAGTTTTTAGATGAGAGCCTGGCGGTAGTGGTATTTCCCGAGGGGGCAAGGAGCCATAGCGGGCAGTTGCGGCCTGCCTTTCCCGGGGTGGTGCTGATGGCGGTGCGTAACGGCGTTCCCGTTCTCCCCGTGGGGCTCACCGGCACCGAGAAATTAAAGGGGCTGGGCTGGGTGCTGCGCCGGCCCGGGATAACGGTTAACATCGGCCGTCCTTTCCATTTGCCGCCGGCCAGCGGCAGGCTGACCAGGGTAGAGCTGGACAGGCAGGCTGATTTTGTCATGCGGCGTATCGCCGGGCTTCTGCCGGTGGAATATCAGGGAGACTATAAGACATGAAAATCGAAAAGACAAGTGAACTGGGGTTTTGCTTCGGGGTGAGGCGGGCTATTAGTATCCTGGAGAGGGTTGCTCGCGAGCGTGGCGGGATAGAAACCCTGGGCGCAATCGTTCATAACCAGCAGGTGCTGGATAAACTCACGGAGATTGGCGTCAGGGTAGCGGGGAGCATAGATGATATCCGGGGTAACAACGTTGTAACCAGTGCTCATGGGGTAAGCCCGGAACTCCAGGCGGAGCTTCAAGCCCGGCAGATTGACATCATTGATACTACCTGCCCCTTTGTTCAGCGCGCCCAGAGGGCGGCCCGGAAATTGGCCAGGGCCGGGTTTTCCGTTATCGTATATGGTGATAAAGAGCACCCGGAGGTCAAGGGCATTCTTGGCTGGGCCGGGGGTAAGGGGCGGGCTACCCTGGATGAGGGATTTGTCAGCCGTCTTGAGCCCCTGCCTCGCCGCTTGGGCATTCTATCCCAGACGACCCAGGTACCCGCTCATTTTGCCCGCTTCGCCGGGAGGCTTATCGAGGCTGCCTTTACCCGGGACTCCGAAGTACGTGTTATTGATACGATATGTCACGATATCAGGCGCCGCCAGGCGGCGGCGGTTGACCTTGCCCGTGGGGTTGACCTGATGGTTATTATCGGTGGCCGCGACAGCGCCAATACCCATCGCCTTGCCGAGCTGTGTTCTGCGGTTACCCCGACATATCTGGTGGAAACGGCGGATGAGATTGAGCCCTCCTGGCTTCAGGGTAAGCACCATATCGGCGTAACCGCCGGTGCCTCTACCGCCGAGCCGACGATAAATGAGGTGCTCACCAGGCTGGAAACCCTGGCCCTGGGCTAGTTAAAACCAAAAAAGAGCCTCCTGAGGGGGAAGGCTTCTCAGGCTTATCCCTTGATTATTACCTGCATAGGAGCTAAATTATCGCCCCTCCCTCAAGGAGGGTTTGTTAATACGCAGAGCTTCTAGTAAACTATTAAGTCTATTGAATGAATTTCTGGTATATACTTACAGACTGTATTATAATAACCTTATAGTGAGGTTATAGAAGTCGAACGATTATTACTATTTGCATAGGATACAATGGCAATACACAGGTATTTGAAAAATGCTCCTTTGACAGAGGCTTTGATTGATATTCGAGTTAGTCTCCCATCTGTCTTCGATCCAAAAGATTTTCTAAGTCTATCAAAGGATATATCCGACAAATACACAAAGAGTGAGCCACGTCAACTGTTTACAGCTGCTTTTGGAGTAGAAGCAGGCAAACCTTTCACACAGGCTACAGAAAGTAAAGGGATTCATGGATATATATGCAAATCTGAGGACGGAAAGGAAGTTGTTCAGTTTAGGGTAGATGGGTTTACCTTTAGTCGCCTAAACCCCTATTCAGAGTGGGAAACTGTTTTGTCGGAAGCTAAGAGGCTTTGGGGACTATATTCGATTAAATGTTTACCCGAGCTGATTACAAGAATAGCTGTCCGCTATATAAACAGATTAGACCTACCTTTACCAATAAAGGACTTTGCGGACTATCTCACTGCACCTCCTCTAGTTCCTGACTCGCTCCCTCAAGGAGTGAGTCAGTTCTTAACTAGAGTAGTGATTCATGATGCAGACATAACGGCTAACATCGTACAGACAATGAAGAGTAGTCCTAAAGCTGACCATATTGGGGTAATATTGGATATAGATGTATTCAAGCTGAAGGAGACTGGTTTCGAAGAGAGCAGTATCTGGCCAGAATTTCAGAAACTCAGAGATTTGAAGAACCGAATATTTTTTGAGAGTATTACTGAAAAAACTGCGAGGTTATATGAATGAATATATTAGTTCGTAATATGAGTAAAACAAACCCTCTCGTTTTCCCTCAGAATTGGGGTGTAAGTGAGAGCGCAAATGAACTTCAGAGGGAAACGGAGGAGTTACAAAAGAATTTTTCCCGAAGTATTACCTTTGGAGAGCACTTGTCAGAGATGATTGAACGTCTCTTTGAAGCTAGACAGGAACATGCTATCAATAATTGGGATGGATACGGCGCAAAAGCTATTGATGAACAATCATACCAGAATGCTATTCGATTTATTTTATCGTTAACACCGGATATTCCTGCTCCCGAGATAGGTGTTGAACCTGATGGTGAAGTCGTATTTGAATGGTATGGAGGAAAACGTAAAGTTTTTTCCATAAGCGTGGGGGGTAGGAACGAACTAACATACGCCGGGCTTTATGGCATCAGTAGGACTTATGGTGTCGAGCGCTTCTACGGAAATATACCCGACACGCTTTTAGATAATATTAATAGGGTTTTCCCGAGGGGAGTATAGTTTGTGGTATTACCTAGTATCGTAAACCCAAACGAATCATTAGCGCGTTACTTAAATGAGAAAAGAGGATATTTTTCTACTGACAGGAATTCAGTCTTACCAAGGGCTTTCATGCCTCCACCTAACTTAAGGCTCTCTGTTTTCAGAATTGATGGGCTCAAATTGGATGAGGTCTGGGAAATCGGGCAAAAGGAGGTAATAGATGTTTTGCCACAACCTAAGACACTATATGGTATGGCAGATATCAAGGCTTCGAAGGTTAGAGAGTTTGATCTAGAAATAGAACCCAGCAACACGCCCCCAAGACATGCTGACATATGTGGGTGGCCCGAAAAAGCCAAGCATAAGTCAATAGCACAACAACTTGCGGCAGAAGCAAAATTAATACTTAAATAATTTAGAATGGCCCCTTTATTAAACATGCCGATGTTTGTTCGAGGGTGCAGCGGTTAATTTGTGAAGGACACCTTTAGGGAGTACTGCCGGCTCGTCAGTACCCGAAGCATCTTGAAGAATCACCCTTGCTTCCTCAGCATCCATCTACCGAAACTCCGTGAGCCGCCCCCTTTTGAGACAAAATTCCCATTGAGGGTACGTAGGAAAGACAGGGGGTTACATTTCTTAATTCGAAAGAAAAACCCTGCCAATTGGCAGGGCCCCTCTCAACAGGAGGAAAATCCTTTAGTCCCCTTGTTTTTCAACGCTTGTCAAATATCAAGATATTAGTGCGGTCTTATTTACAGCCCCATTTCCCGGGCTACTACCTCCCGGTAGAAACTGGCGTCCCCGAAGGTAGCCCCGTCGGCACTGGCCCGCCTGGTGTAGTATTGCAGGTCGTGGTCTATGGTACAGCCGATGGCGCCATGAATCTGGTGGGCAAGGGCCATAACCCGCGGGCTGGCAAAGCTGGCCCATGCCTTGGCTATCGCCACCTCCTGGGTGCAGGGAAGCCCCTCGCTTATCATCCAGGCGGCCTGGTAGGC
>JAUWPF010000096.1 GCA_030611745.1 Chloroflexota bacterium
GCAAGTCGTTCGGGCAGGGTGTTCAGCATGTAGCCCAACCTGAGGCGCTTTAAGAGTGGTTTAAGCTCGCTGGTGGTTGTCATACGGTCCTCCTTCACTTTGGTCACCATGGTGGTTACCTCCATTATTACCTGAGATAGCAAAGACATTGCCGGGGCGAGCGAAGCGACCAGGTGGGGCTGACGCTGCCATTACCGGCATGGCTTCCTCCTCCAGCGCTTCCACCAGGATATTCTCCAGGCGGCGCACGTCAATGAGGTCTACCGCCAGAGCCTTCTCACAGGCGGCATTGAGCCGGGCAGGGGTGTATTTCTCGCCCATCCGCAGCAGCTTGAAGGCCTGCCTCAGCTTCGACCACGGCGTGGGTCCACTGAGCAGCTCATCGGCGAAGGTGCCTATGGCTTCTCCCAGTTTACGGCACTGCTGACGCAGGTAGTTGGGGGAACGTAGGGTGTAAGCGGTAAGCTCCGGAGGGTAATCCTCCGGGTCGGTGGAGCGTCCGCCGCGCGGCTGGCGCAGGTGGACTTTTACCAGTTCCCCCCGTTTGTAGAGCTGCACCAACTTGCTGTCGCCCCTCACCTCAAGCTTGGTGCCTGGCGGGCAGGTGCTGTAGGGAGCCGAGTAGATGGCGTAGCGGTAGTAGATGTGATGGTCTTGATGCACGATAGCGTCATGCCACTCAGGGACATCGTAAGGCTCACCATCATAGGGCAGGAGTTTGGCTTTTTCCTCTTCCTGGAAGACCACCAGCGGCAGGCGTCGGGTGGTACCGTGGACTCTCTGGCCAGCGACCTCCAGACACCAGCGTCTTGCCTGCTGGCGCAGGTCTTGAAGATCGTGGAACTGCCCGCCTTTGAAGAAGCGCTCCCTGGCATAGGGTACCTGGCGCTCGACTTTTGGCTTATCCTTAGGGTGACCCGGCCTCGTCGGGTCGGCGATGAAGCCGCGGTGCTGGGCATACTCCAGAAAGCCTCTGGTCAGTCGTGGATTAAGCGGGTCCGGACCGACCACGGCAGCCGGGAAATTGTCGATGATAAGGTAGCGCGGAATGCCCCCGAAAAACGCCCAGGTCGCCTCCAGCCCCTCGATGACATCGGTAAGCTGCTGGCTAAATAGCGGCCACAGGAACTCGTGGCGGGAGTAGCCCATCACGGTTACCATTCCCTGGGCCTGGCGCCGGCGACCACTTTGTGGGTCCCACATCAGCCCGAGGCGGCCAAAATCTCCCTCGGCCATTTCCCCAGGCTCGGTATCCGCCATGCGCACCGTTGCCCGGGAGCTTTTTCCCCAGCCTTTCCTGAGGACAAAACGGCGCAGGGACATGTAGGGTACCAGGCAGTGCCGCTGAGCTAAAAGCTCCTGAATCCGGGTGAGCTTGAGCTTATCCTCCTTGAGCCATCGCTCAATCTGGCCAGCCCAGGGCTCAAGTACCTCGTTGGTGGGCACTACTACCTGGCGGGGACCGGCCCTGTTCAGCTGCACCAGGGTAATCAGTTGTGATTCCGTTGGTGGTGGCCCGTCACGCGCCAGACCGCAGCTTTGCGCTGTGAGAAGATACTTTCGAATCGTGTTGCGGGCCAGACCGGTCGAGCGTGTTATCTCACGGATACCACGACCGGCCTGCCATTGCCGAATTACTTCTGTAATCTCCACTCGGGAAACCTCCTTGTATGCCATTGCCGCTCCTCTCTTATGATTCTGCGACAATGGTAGCTCATTCGTTTCCCGGGTGGGTCAAAGATACCGGTTAAGGTGGGTCAATGATGGTGGTAAAAACCCTGTTTAGTGGGTCAATATTCGCGGTTTTTCACATCTGGTTCTAGCCCACATACAATTGCTGCCTTTTTGAGTTCATATACCCTTTCAGCTACCTCTCCCATTTCGACTCTCCCGATTTATGATAATATCTGTGGTCTTCGCTTCAGTTTATTACCTAAGGAAACGGGCACGCCAATAGTCATACTTCTCGGGAAAGGTTCGTTCAGCCACACGCAAGCCTTCCTCAGGTTTCGCAAAGCCAAACTTCACATCTAAAACCATTATCTCGAGATAAAGGCGAGCCGAGGTAAAGTAAATTAACATTATCGGCACAAATATTGGCAAAGTAACAAACTGCAACAAGCAACCGAAAGTAGGCGGCGGTATCTGGTTTGCCCCTGTCAACGCCCTTAGCACGGCCCTAAAGAACCCAGTGGTCGTAACAATAATAAGAAGCACGAGCGTCGTCAGTCTCAGAAACGGCCAGAGTAGATATCTCATCGCTAATCAAGCCCCTTCGCCTTCTTTATCCCAATTAGAAAGCCATTGCCTTCCCAAATCAGTTATTTTCCAGTTTCCTCTTGAAGAGTCTTTTCGTAATAATCCTTCTTGCACCATTGCTAGTCTCTGGTAATCTACTTGTTTACTCCATTTTAGCGTTCCGTCACGATTCACTTCTAAGTCACCCGGTTTCAACTGTCCCCCCATCTTTCGTTCGATATCATTGTGAACTTGTTGTCTAGATGCTTGCCCCCCTCTCTCAATCAATACTTCTAGTATTGACCGCCAAAAATCCTTTGGCGGAGTTAGTTCACCAACTGCACGCGATTTGGCTTTTCTTTGCCCTATTGATTGTCCGCTCTCGTTTCTCCCGAGTGCTTTCCATAACGCAGTTTCAAAGTTATCAACCAATGGTTCAGCATATTTCTTGACTTCCTCAAAGAGATCTTCACTAATCCTAACTACCGGCATTGTAATACCTCCTATACTATGTTACTAGCAACTATAGCATAGACTAAGTATGATGTCAAGTGCTAGAGTACTCAAAATGAGGCTGTTTAAGAATTGAAGAATAATCTTATCTGATGTTCTTGAGGAGGTTTTCAAAACCGGGAAGTCGACCTTTAAGTTATATTTACATTTTCAGCTCCTCGATTTGAGGGTTTTAGCACCTTAACAACAGCATAAATCAGCTTGGCAGAGGCATAATACTGCCACTGAGGCAATAGTTTTCCCTGTGACTGAAACCTGGTTATCTCTTTTAAGGTTCTCTAAGCCTTTACAGGGCATGGTGTAGGATGAGGCCTGCTAAGCTTCTCTGTTATCGTAACACCGATGCGCTTTACTATCTGGGCACATAGAGCGAGGTAAACGTGAATCTTCACCCTGGCTAGTCCTCTTACCCTGGGGTTTGCCAGGCGGTGGCTACCTTTCTCCTCGGAATAGGCCCTCTCCACACTGGTGCGGGCATTATACTT
>JAUWPF010000072.1 GCA_030611745.1 Chloroflexota bacterium
AACTCCCTCTCTGACCTCTCTCAGTTAATTACTCCCCCATCCTTAAACTTGATGATATCATCCCAGGTATAACCAAGCTCTAATAATATCTCCTCAGTATGCTGCCCGAGTTCGGGGGCCTCCCGTCTCCACGATGCCGGCGTCTCACTGAAGTCCCAGGGGAAGCCAACCATCTTTATCCTGCCAAACACCGGGTGGTCAGCATATATGAAGTAGTTGTTGGCCAATGTCTGAGGGTCATTAGATACCTCCATTGGTGACTGAATAGCAGTGCAAATCAGGCCCTCTTTATTAAAAATCTCAAGCCACTCATCCCTGGTCCTGGTGGCAAACTTCTCATCCATGATGCGGATAAGTTCCTTGGCATTCTCACCCCTGGCCTCAATACTGCTAAATCTGGGGTCATTCTCCAGTTCCGGCATCCCCAGGGCCCGGCAGCAGTTGGGCCAGTACCTGTCCGGCTGAAGGTGGGCCAGAATAAACCACTTACCATCTTTAGCCTGATAATGGTTATAAATCGGGTTACCGGCTTCAGCCCTGATTTCTCTTGGGAATTCCTGACCAAGGATAGCCGGCGCCGCCATAATCAGACCGAGCATCGCAATCAGGCTGCCCATTAGAGAAGTGTCCACTACCTGCCCCTTCCCCGTCTTTTCTCTAGCGTAGAGGGCAGCCGTAACCGCCCAGGCACACGTAAGACCACCAAGCTCATCACCCATCCCGGGCAGAATCTGGGCTGGCGGGGCATTTCGCTCACCACAGGACATCATCAGCCCCGACCTGCCTATTCCGGTATAGTCAAAGGAGAGGGTATTAGCATCAGGGCCCTTCCTCCCCCATCCTGAAGCATGGGCATAGACAAGCTTTGGGTTTCGCTTCAGCAGCACCTCAGGACCAATGCCCATCTTTAGCGGCGCCTCAATACTCATATTATTCAAGAAGACATCAGCCTTATCAATAAGTTTGAGGAATACCTCCATCCCCTTTTCCGTCTTCATGTCCAGAACGATGCTTCTCTTGTTACGATTATTGTTTTCAAAGTAATAATTGCGCCCCTTCAGGCCGACCTGGGTACCAATAATTCTCATAAAACCCCGTGCCGGGTCTCCAGTCTTGGGTTCCACCTTAATCACATCAGCGCCTAAATCTCCCAGCCGCATCCCCGCCACCGGTCCCTGCTGAAACATGGTTATCTCCACCACCTTAACCCCATCTAATGGTCCGGCCATTTACGTTCCTCCTTCTTAGCATTGATTCACAAGTAGTATAATGCTGGTAGTAGTGAGTGTCAACCTACTGCGCTCGCCCAGGACACTACTGGAAGTGACACTTTGCAATTATAAAGAACCAGGTTCCCCGGGGTATTGACAAGCCTCCCCATATGGTGTATGTTAGATATATATAACGTTAAACACTCCCAACCATAAAGGATAATAACATGAAAACGAAGAGAGCATTTCTTGCCGTTTCCATTGCCGCCCTGATATTGACCATCATCCTTATTTCCCTGAAGGCATACTACGTCGTGATTGCCCTTGCCGCCGGAACCCTGCTCATGGGTCATCGCGAATTATGGTCTTTAATTAGAAGGAGAAAATTCCCGCCGATTGACGAAAGGGTACGTGAAAACTCCAGCAAATCAATACGAAACGGGTTTATCTTCTTCGCTATCGCCACGGCATTCCTGATGCTGCCCTTCAGCGTAATCCTGACCAGGAACTCCGATACCGTCCACATCCTGGGTGGTTTATTCCTGTCGGCCGGAACCGTATATCTGCTATCTTATCTCTTCTATGACCGCGTAGAACCCCGGTTAGGCGAAAAGGGGTTAAAAATGCTGAGGAGATTTCTGCTGGTAGCCGGGATATCGTTCGCAGCCTTCATTATCAGTGTCTTCCTGCACAATGCAATTTATGGTCTGTGTATTCTCTGGTTTGGCGAAGATTTCTGGAGCCGGACCGGCATAGCCGACGAACCTGTCTTTTTCTTCACTGCCCTTTTATCGATTGTGTCGCTTGCGGTCGGACTCACTGGCAGCCTGGTACTGTTCATCAAAGGGATACTCAGCCGGTCGCCGTGTCAGGTAGAGTAAGAATGAAAACAAGAGTGAAGGAATACCGGACCAGACACAGCCTGACACAAGAAAAGCTGGCCGAGATGGCAGGAGTCAGACGGGAAACCATCGTCTTCCTGGAACAGGGAAAGTATAACCCTTCACTGAGGCTGGCCCACAATATCGCCAGGGCCCTGGAAACTACCATCGATGAGATATTCATCTTTGAGGACAGTGCCGATTGAGCTCGACCGGGGGTGAAATGATAAAGGTCATGGGCATAATGGGCAGCCCGAGACGGCACGGCAATACCGAGCAACTTCTTGACGAGGTCCTGGCCGGTGCCAGAGCAGCGGGGGCCGGGATTGAAAAGGTAATAGTCTCTGAACTTGATATCTCCCCCTGCCGTGAAATATACGCCTGCCTGAAGGATGGCAACTGCGCCATTGCCGATGACATGCAGCAGCTATACCCCAAACTCACTCAAGCCGACGGCATCGTCCTTGCCTCACCGATATTCTTCTACGGGCTTACCAGCCAGGCCAAGGCAGTAGTAGACAGGTGTCAGGCACTGTGGGTAAGGAGACACATTCTCGGCATCGCAAACAGTAACCAGCGGTCACGGAAAGGGGTATTTGTTTCGGTCGGGGCTACCGGGGGCAAAAGGCTCTTCAGCGGGGCTAAACTCACCGTGAAGTGCTTCTTTGATGCGGCAGGCGTGGAATACGCCGGTGAGCTACTAATAAGGAAGATTGATGCCAAAGGGGAGATAGCCAACCATCCCACGGCCCTGCGCGATGCCTTCAGGCTCGGTGGCGAACTGGTGCGTTCACTGACGGGAACAAGAGGTTGCGGTTGATAACAACAGGGTTAGTGCTATAATTAGGCCATGAAAAGAGACTTAATGGAAATCCTGGCCTGCCCGGTATGCAAAGGGGAACTGGAGCTAAGTGTGGGTGAGGAGAACGAGCAGGAGATAGTCACCGGCTCTCTATACTGCCGCAGGTGCGATGTCAGCTACCCGATTGTAGACACTATCCCCAATCTGCTGCCGCCAGACCAGCGCTAGTCAGGACGATAGACTACCCCTGTCTGAGGTGATTCCCACACTCCTATAGAGGATAAGGATGCCGGGCCGTTAGCCAGTTTTAACTCAAGCTCATTATAGACAGTAGTGGCAATATTCTCCGAAGAAGGATTTATTTCGTCAAAGGGCGGCACATCATTAAGACAGGTATGGTCAAACCTGGCCAGGACCTCAGCCAGATAACGCTTTATATCCACGAAATCACAGGCAATGCCAATGTCACTAAGCTCACGAGACTCCACCTTCGCTACCACCTGGAAACGGTGTCCGTGCAGCGCCTCACATTTGCCATGATAACCCCTCAGGAAATGGGCCGCGTCAAAATGCTGCTCTACCGATATCTGATACATCCTGCTATTCAGCCTCCCATTTAAATACGCCCTGTTTCTCGGTTACGCTTTCAAGCAACCTCTTCACCGTCTTGCCACTTACCGGGTGCACCAGCTCAGGAGCAATTTCAGCCAGCGGAACGAGGACAAAGGCCCTCTCAGCCAGCCCGGGGTGGGGAATGACCAGCTTCGGAGTGTTAACAACCCGGTCGCCATAAAAGAGAATATCAATATCAATGGGACGTGGTGCATTAGAACCGCCGGGCAGCCTGCCCAGCTTACTCTCAATGCCCTTGGCCAGGGTAAGCAGTGCCAGCGGCTCTAAAGTGGTGCTTGCCTGGCACACCAGATTGAGAAAACGGGGCTGGTTAATATTGCCTACCGGCTCAGTATCATACATTGAGGAAACCTCCCCCACCCGCAATCTATGTGACACTAAATCAAGCGCCATATCCAGATTCCGCTGGCGGTTACCCATATTCGAGCCAAGACCAAGATAGACTGTCACCATACTAATCCCCCACCCGCCTCCCCCTTATAACAGCATCACTCATCCGGCACACCCTCACCATCGGTCCGACATCATGAACCCGCACCATGTCGGCCCCGTGGGCAATCCCGATAGCCACCGCCGCTGCCGTCCCCTCCAGGCGCTGGTCAGGAGAGCGACCAAGTATGAACTTGCGGGAGGCCCCCATTAAAACAGGCCTGCCCAGGGCTTTAAGTTCAGCCAGACGACGGATAATCTCCAGGTTTTGCTCCACTGTCTTGCCAAAACCAACCCCCGGGTCAATGATGATGTTTGCCTCATCCACCCCGGCCTGCATCGCCAGGGCTGTGCTCCACCGCAAATCAGAAATAACCCCGGCTATGATATCACGGCAGGACCTGTCCCGCTGGTTACTCACCAGGACAAGGGGCACGCCTGTCTCCGCAGCCACCCGGGCCAGCTCCGGGTCCCGTCTTAACCCCCAGACATCATTAATCATCCTGGCCCCAGCCTCCACCGCCCGACCGGCCACCGCTGACCGGTAGGTGTCGATGCTCAATGGTACCGACAACTCACCTGCCAGCCTCTCTACCGCCGGTATTACCCGCCTCAGTTCCTCGTCAACCGGAACCGGCTCGGAGCCGGGGCGGGTGGATTCACCGCCGATATCAATAATATCCGCCCCATCAGCCACAAAACGTCTCGCCCTGACCAGGGCAGTCTCAACATCTCCACCCAACCCATCCCCGGAGAAGGAATCAGGGGTAAGATTCAATATCCCCATAACATAGGTCCGCTCCCCCCACCTGAATTCAATACCCCCACAGCAGGTAGGAGCTAACGGCAGACTATTCATCACCACTTAAACTCCACTCCCTATT
>JAUWPF010000024.1 GCA_030611745.1 Chloroflexota bacterium
ACTTATTACCAATTTCCACCTGCCCCGGTCAACACTGCTGATGCTGGTCAGTGCCGTTGCCGGCAGGGATTTTGTTAGCCGGGCTTATGATGAAGCAATGGCTTCAGGCTACCGTTTCTACAGCTTTGGCGATGCCATGCTGATAATCTGAAGGGCAGGTTGAAACCACCAGCCGCTGGCTTCTTGACTATAGCTCTGACCTTGTCTAAAATGAGACTGAACTCAGATGAGTTTCCCCATGGGCTCGTAGCTCAGTGGCAGAGCGGTCGGCTCATAACCGATTGGTCGCAGGTTCGAACCCTGCCGAGCCCACTTTCAACCCCGCCTGGCGCTGATTATTACCCCAAATTTTCTATTTCCCATGTATTGACAGGACGGCTAATGCATGGTAAAGTTATTTGTGGCGTGAGATTAACGCAATACAAATTTATTGACACATTGGAGCCTTAATTTTGCGAACAGGCATGCTGCGCCGCCAGCCGGCTATCCTTACCCTCTATGGTGACTATCTTCTCCACCGTGGCGGGGAAATCGGTATTGGTAGCCTCATAAAGCTGCTCAATGACCTTGGTTTATCTGAACAAGCGGTAAGGTCGGCAGCGTCAAGGATGTGCCGTGCCGGGATACTAAAAGTAAGACGTGAGGGACGCAAAAGCTACTATGCGCTGACAAAGAGTGGCTATGATTTGCTGACCAAAGGTGCCCGGCGTATCTTTGAGCGAAAGAACACCGATTGGGACAAAAGCTGGAACATTGTCATCTACTCCATTCCTGAAAAGAGACGGCAGGCAAGAGACAGGCTGCGCCTTGAGCTGGGCTGGATGGGGTATGGTGCTTTGAGTGAGGCGACGTGGATTTCACCATATGACCTGACGCATGAGGTCGAGGATTTAGTCGAAAGGCTTAAAATCAAAGAGCATGTCCAGGTCTTTCATGCCAGACATAATGGTTTTACCAGCTCTCAGGAGATAGTGTCCCGGTGCTGGGACCTGCAGACGCTACATGATAGGTATGCTGAATTCATCGCCAGCTACCAGCCCAAGCTGGCAGGACATCTGAAGCGTCTCAGCGCGGGAGAGGTTATCGAACCCAGTGAGTGTTTTGTGGAGAGATTTAATCTGATTCACGAGTACCGCAGGTTACCTTTCTTCGACCCTGACTTACCTGGAGAGCTTTTACCTCAAGATTGGCTGCGTCCTCAAGCCGCGGCCATATTTAGTGAGTATCACGATTTACTTGCCGATAAGGCTAACGAGCACTTTGATTCCGTAATGAAAGAATATCAGCGGCCGCCACCTGACAGGCAGGGGATTTCCAAGAAATAATAGAAGGAGGAGAGAATGGAAGCATCCGAAATACTGAAACAGTTTCAAGATGTCTGGGAAAACCGGCACGACTATGGCAGAGACTGGAAGAAGAGAAAAGGGGGCAAGGTACTAGGCTATTTCTGTACCTACGCGCCGGAGGAAGTCCTGTATGCAGCGGACATCCTCCCGATTCGCATTCTGGGTGGTCACGAGACTCCCAGCCTGGTAACACCCCACATGTTTGACATGTGGTGTCCTTTCTCCCGGGACTGCCTGAACCAGGGACTGCAGGGAAAGTATGATGATTACATGGACGGACTGATGGAGACTAACTGCTGCCTCCATCCGCGTCAGGCTTTTGGTGCCTGGATAGTCAATAAGCCTTACCTGTGGAGTTACTGGTATGTGATGCCCAACGCAGTGCGCAGTCCCAGGTCCAAACCGTTTCTGCGCGGGGAGCTAGAGGAGTTCAAGAAAGCAATAGAAGAATGGACGGGGAAAACCATTACCGACGAGGACCTGGACCGGGGCATAGATATCATGAATACCAACCGGCGCTTGATGAAACAGGTCTATGAACTCCGTAAACAGGACAACCCGCCCCTAACCGGTGCCGAAGCCATGACAATGGTATGGGCCAGTCAGTTGATGGATAAGAGGGAGCATAACGAGCTTTTGAAGCAGCTCCTTGAGGCGCTCCCCAACCGAAAGCTTGACCGGGACCCCGGGATCCGGCTGATGATTATTGGTAGTGAGAACGATGACCGTCCCTTTATGGAGATGGTAGAGGATGTTCTGGGAGGCACCTTCGTTATCGACGACCACTGCACCGGCTCAAGGTATTTCTGGGACGAGCTCACTCCGGAGAAGGACCGGCTCCAGGCCATCGCCAACCGCTACTGTGACCGCATACCCTGCCCCGGCAAGGACTGGGGGATGGAGGATATCTCGAGAAAGCGCTTCCCGCATGTTCTCCAGCTGGCCAAGGACTACCGTGCCCAGGGAGCAATCCTGGTCCAGCAGAAGTTCTGTGACCCTCATGAGCTCGATATTCCGAGTTTAAGGCGATACCTGGAAGGTAACGATATCCCGTGCTACTTCCTTGAATTTGAGGTCACGGTTCCCATAGGGCCGTTCCGCATCCGGGTAGAGGCATTCTTGGAGCAAATAAAGGCGGAGGAGTTGTTTGGCTAGGGATTCTTTAAATAGCTTATTTGTAAAGGGGGGAAGATGGCAAAGTACAAAACCAAAGGTTTAGATTGCTGGGGTAAAGCTAAAGAGCTTAGGCAGAGGTATTATCAGGACTATAAAGAAGCGCATGACCGTGGGGCGCTGCGCTGGGAAGGCGGGGCCTGGAGCTTCGATTGTATCCCGCAGGCACTCGAGGGTGAAGTTCACGGGCTTACGGAAGAGCCTTACGGGGCGAGCATCGGGGCCAACCCGGCTATGCAGGTGAGGTATCAGGAGGCAGCCGAAGGTAAATGGGGCTGTGCTAACGACCTGTGTGCCTACCTGCGCAACTACTGGGGTTCTATCATTCTTAACGAATATGCCTTCGGTGGTGAATGGCCCCATGCAGATTTCATCTTTCAGAACCACATCTGCTGCTCGCATGCCAAGTGGCTTCAGGTAGCTGGTGAAATCGCTGGCGGGGAAATTCCCTACTTCTGTTTTGATGTCGGGGTCGGCCCTTACGACAAGATAGGCGAGCGGCAGATAAACTACGTAGTGGAACAGCTCTATGATGGAATCGAATTCCTGGAAAAGGTCACCGGCAGGAAGATTGACGATGAAAAGTTGATTAAAAGGGTTCACAACACTTACGACTCCTCCTGCTACTGGGCAAAGGCGTGTGAGTTCAACCAGGCAGTCCCGGCACCACTGGATGAAAAGACGATGTTCTCACTCTACGTGCTGGGAACTCTGGAGAAATCAAGCGATGATGTCGCCAACTTCTATAAGGACCTCCTGTATCCCGAGGTTAAGGACCGGGTGGATAACCAGATTGCGGCGGTGGCTAACGAGCAGTGCCGCGTGTTCGGCGATAGCCAGCCTCCCTGGGGCTTTCTCAGAGTATACCGCTATCTGGAGCAGTACGGCATAGTTTCTAATGCCAACCTTTATACCATGTCCTTGATCGGGTGGTGGAATATTAATGAGAAAGGGGACATGGTACCCTATCCTACCCTTGAGGAGCAGGGAGTGACCCTTAAAACCCGGGAAGATGCCCTGAGGTTCCTGGTCGAAGGTGAGCTTAAGGGTAAGTTAGAATGGGCGCCGTTCTACGGAGCCACCTACAAGAACGACCTGACCGCCAGGATGGTCAAGCAGTGGAAGTGCGACGCGGCGATAATCCACCTTAACCGGGGCTGTGAGGGGACTGCCCAGCACCAGATGGAGATGAAGATAGCCCTGCAAAAGCTGGGACTGCCCGTAATGACCTTCGAAGGTAATATGGCTGACCAGAGACAGTTTGACGAGGCCCGGACCGACAGGCTCATTGACCTCTTTGTTAAGGAGACACTGGGACTCAAGAAAGTAGCTTAATAAACAACACCAGGGAAAGGAGGACGGAATGACAGTCGCAGGAATAGATTTAGGTGGTAGGAATGTGCATGTCGTCATCTTGAAAGATGACAAGGTGGTGGCGAAGGCAGCAGGGGCAACTGGTATTCAGAAGGCTGAAGCCGCCGGGAAGTTCTATGATGAGGCGCTCCAGCAAGCCGGGTTGAAGCGGGGAGATGTCGAGGCGGTAGTAGCTACCGGCAGTTCCGGTCCGAGGGTCGATTTTGCCAATGGCTATATTCCTGATGCTGCGGCCGATGCCAGAGGGGTAAACCGGCTGGCTCCTTCGGCAAGGACCATTATTGATGTCGGGGGCGAGGAAGGCCGGGCGATAAAGATTAATGCCGAGGGGAAAGTTCAAGACTTTGCCGTCAACGAGAAGTGCGCCGCCGGCACCGGCACCTTTGTCGATACCATGGCCAGGGCACTGGAGATGCCGGTGGAGGAGATGGCAAAAATCTCCCTTCAGTCAACAACCTCGATTCCGATGAATGCCCAGTGTGCCGTCTTTGGCGAATCTGAGGTAGTGTCGCTGATTCACCAGAATATAAAAAAGCTTGATATTGCCCGGGCGGTTCATGATGCCATCGCCGGAAGGGTTGCTTCCGTAACCCGTATTGTGGGACTGGAGAAGGACATTGCCATGATTGGTGGGGTGGCGATGAATGCGGGTTTTGTGGCGTCCTTAAACAGGGAACTTGGCATGGATGTTATCGTGCCGGACGACCCGGATTATGTTGGTGCCTTAGGGGCTGCTGTTGCGGCATCCCAGGGAGTCTTTGGTGAAGAGGTAAAAGCGAAGGTCGTGGAGAAAGAGACCATCGAAGAGGGTAAGTAAGGTTTAAATATCGGAACAAGGAGGAAACGGCAATGGCTGAAGCCAAAACAGTAGAATTCTGGAGATGGCCGGAGACCAGTTGGGTAAATCCGGGCATTGACTGGAAAAGTGGGAAGTTTGTTACCGCCGGGGTTGATGTCGGTTCGGTTAGCTCGCAGGCAGTGGTAATGGTTGATGGTAAGCTTTACGCTTATAGTAACACGCGCACCGGCTCTGACAGCCCCGATAGCGCCTGGAAGGCAGTTAACCTCGCCTTACAAGACAGTGACATGACGGTGGATAACTTTGACTATTGTATCGGCACCGGTTACGGAAGGGTAAATGTTCCGATGGCGCAGCAGGCAATAACTGAGATTGCCTGTCATGCCCGGGGAGCTAACTTCATGTACGGTCCGGAGGTAAAGACGGTGCTGGATATGGGAGGCCAGGACTGTAAGGCAATCCGCTGTGATGACAGGGGCAAAGTGCTGAAGTTCATGATGAACGATAAGTGCGCTGCCGGGACCGGCCGGGGGATGGAGGTATTTGCCGACCTCATCCAGGTGCCTGTCTGGGAGATTGGCACCCGCTCTTTCCAGATTGAGAAGGAGCCGCCCGCGATAAGCAGCACCTGCGTGGTGTTCGCCAAGACCGAGGTTGTTAGCCTGCTTCAGGAAGGTGTGCCGGAGAATGATATCATGGCTGCCTACTGTGCGGCGATGGCACACCGCGTAGTGGAGCTGTTGAACCGCCTTGGTGTAGAGGAGAAATTTGCCATCACCGGTGGCATCGCCAAAAATATGGGCGTGGTGAAGAGACTTGAGGAGGAGGTAAAGACCCAATCTCCGGAGGCTAACTGGTATGACCCGGAGATGCGTGACAAGGGCCTTCCCTTCGACACCCAGATCGCCGGTGGAATAGGAGCGGCCCTCTTTGGCTTTGCCATGCTGGAAAGAGGCAAGGCAAAAAGTGCCAGAAAGGCTTGAGATAAAGGATGTTAGCCAATTACGGTTTTAAAGACGGGTCAGGCAACTGGTTTCTACAGATTGATACTGATAAGTGTGATGGCTGTGGCAAGTGTGTCGAGGCATGCCCGGCGAATGTCCTTGAGGTGGGTGAGGATGAATACGACCCCTTCCGGGATGAGCCAGTAGCCAAGGTTACGGTCGCAGAACGCAAGAAGCTCAGGTATAGCTGCGCTCCCTGCAAACCTGGCTATGGGGAAGAGCCGGCACCCTGTGTGACTGCCTGCGAGCCGGGAGCGATTTCCCACGCGGACGGGTGGTAAATCCTGTATAAAAAATAGAAACCTTGCTGTTGCCGGAGGCCTTTCTCAGGACAATAAGCGATGACGGAATTTGAGCCGAAGATAGTGGCATTTCTGTGCAATTGGTGTGCTTACAGGGGCGCTGACCTGGCGGGAACTTCGCGTTTTCACTACCCGCCAAATTTACGGGTCATCCGCCTGATGTGCAGCGGTTCCATCGATGTGGTCTATGTTCTTAAGGCACTGCTGGACGGTGCAGACGGAGTGCTTATCGGAGGCTGTCACCCTGGGAACTGCCACTATCAGAACGGGAACTATAAGGCTATGCGTCGGGTGCAGGTTTTGAAGAATGTCCTGCGCCAGGTCGGCATTGATGAGGACCGAGTCTGGCTGCGCTGGATTGATGCCAGCGAGGGTAAGCTCTTTAGTGAGACAGTGGCCCAAATGGTGGCTGAACTCCGGGCCAAAGGCCCCGGCTCAATGCGGACGTCATGGCAGCTCTGGCAAGAAACGGCCGGCTGCCAATTGTCCGGTACTGAAGCTAGGTCCAGCAAATAAAGGTAAAAGGTAAAATGAAAGTTGAAGCTGTTCCAAAGGCAGAAGAGGGGAATATCCTGGAAGCTTCGAGGGATTTCCTGGGCAAGCTCCTGCGGGAAGGAGTCGTCGATTACTTGCTGGTGCCTATGGAGATTTCCCATGGGCGTACTGTGGTTCAGACGCTGGTAAAGGAGCCAGCTCATCTCGATAAGGCTAATCCTTTCTCTCCAGTAATGCCCATAAGCTCCGCGGCCATTGTCTCCCAGCTTACCATTGATAAGCCAGAGGAGAGACTGGGGGCAGTGCTAAAGCCATGCGAAATTCGGGCCCTCATTGAACTTGTCAAGCTGGGGCAGGCACGCCTGGAGAACCTCGTTATCATTGGAGTCGATTGCCTCGGAACCTATGAGGTGGAGGACTATGCCAGGCTTATAGACGAGATGAAAGGTACAGCAGAGGAGAAGGGGATGCAGGTACTGGCCGACATGCGCCAGCACATAGCTGAGCCTGACACCAAGCCTCTGCCGGTTCCTCTTCGTTCGGCCTGCAAAATGTGCAATTCCTTTACTCCCGTGTTAGCGGATATCACCCTCGGACTATTTGGGGGTGAGAACGTAATTTCTGTTAACCTCGAGAGCGAACTGGTCGAGAAACTCGGTGTTGAGGTAAAGGAAACAGCAGACCGCCAGAAGTCTATTACCCAATTGGTGGACAGCCGTACTCAAACACGGGAGCAGGTCTTCGCTGAATTTCGGGAGAAGACGAAGACCATTGTTGGCTTTGCTGATTGCCTCGACACCTGTATTCGCTGCTATGCTTGTTCTGCTGCCTGCCCGATTTGCTACTGCCGGGTATGCTTCTTCCGTACCGATACCTTCGAACCGGAATCAGGGCGCTACTACCGATGGGTAGACCAGGAGGGTGCTCTACGAATGCCTACCGAAATACTCCTTTATCACCTGACCCGACTGAACCATGTAGCGCTCTCCTGCTGTGGTTGCGGCGTATGTGAGAGCGCCTGCCCCCGTGGGCTTCCGCTGACAACTATCTTCCAGGCGGTAGGGGACGGGCTGCAGAAGGCGCTTAACTATGTCCCCGGCAGGAGCCTGGAAGAGGAAATACCGCTGGCTACCTTCAAGGAAACAGAGGTTTAAAGGCCATGACTGTGATAAATCCGTCCCCGGAAGTGGCTGACGTCATACTCGAGGCGGGGGGAGAGGCCCTTAAATCCTGCTATCAGTGCGGGCTGTGTACTGCCGCCTGCCCCTGGAACATGGTCCGCAGCTTTCTTACCCGAAGGCTCATCCACCAGGCGCAGATTGGCCTGGTGGAGCTGGAGGATGAGGATATATGGTTATGTGCCACCTGCGGCGCCTGCGTGGAACGGTGCCCACGTGGGGTGGAGATTATAGACATTATCAGGGCGCTGCGCCGGATTGGGGCTGAGTGGGGGGCGACCCCGAAAACGATTAAGACTGTAATGGCAAGCCTCAGGACAGTGGGGAATCCGTGGGGCGAGGCAAAGGAGAAGAGAGCAGATTGGGCCAAAGGTCTTGAAGTAAAGACTGTTGCCCCTGGCACTGAATTTCTCTATTTTCCCTGTTGTACGCCAGCGTATGACCCGCGGTCGAGAAGGGTAGCCCTGGCTACAGTAGCAGTATTGAACAAAGCCCGGGTTGATTTCGGGATTCTGGGGAACGAGGAGAATTGCTGCGGTGAAAGCGCTCGCAAGGTGGGGGAGGAAGAGCTTTTCCAGAATTTGGCTCGGGCTAATATCGAGTCTTTCGTCAGCCATGGCGTCACCAAGATCATCGTTTCCTCACCCCACTGTTACCATACCTTCAAGAAGGAGTACCCCGGTCTCGGGGGAAACTTTGAGGTAATCCACATCACCCAGTTCCTGGCAGAGTTAATCGAGGCCGGGCGCTTGAAGCCGGTCAAGTCCCTGGAAAAGAGGGTCGTCTACCACGACCCTTGCTATTTGGGGCGGCACAATGGAATATATGAGGAGCCAAGAAGGGTGCTGGAGAGCATTCCCGGGCTTGAACTGGTCGAGTTTCCTGATTCCCGCGAGGACAGCCTGTGCTGCGGAGGCGGGGGGGGAAGGATATGGATGGAGACCAGGAAGGGAGAGAGGTTCTCCGATATTCGCGTTGAACAGGCGATTGAAGTAGGGGCACAGGTGATGGCTATTTCCTGTCCTTACTGCTTGCTTAACTTCGATGATAGCCTTCTTACCACGGATAAAGAGGGCTTGCTCGAGATTAGGGATATCTCAGAGTTGGTTAAGGAGGTAATCTAGCAAGGCGAAATGGACAGAAGGATTGGCGTTTATGTTTGCCGCTGCGGAACCAACATTGCGGCCACGGTTGACGTGAAGGAGGTGGCGGAATTTGCCACTTCGCTCCGTGGCGTGGTAGTAGCCCGCGAGTATATGTTCATGTGCTCTGACCCGGGGCAGGAGCTTATCAAGAAAGACATTAAAGAATATAACCTGAACCGGGTTGTGGTGGCTTCCTGTTCACCCCTGCTGCATGAGCGTACCTTCCGCCGTGTCTGTGGTGATACCGGACTAAATCCCTATCTGTTTGAGATGGCAAACATCAGGGAGCATTGTAGCTGGGTTCATGAGGATGGTGCCACTGAGAAAGCTAAACACCTTGTCCAAGCAGCGGTGATGAAGGTCTACTATCATGAACCCCTGGAGCCGATGGAGGTCGATATCAATCCAAGCACGCTCATTGTGGGGGGTGGCATCGCTGGAATTCAGGCAGCTCTAGATATAGCCAACGCCGGCTATAAAGTCTACCTGGTGGAACGGGAACCCTCAATTGGCGGGCACATGATCCAGCTTGATAAGACTTTCCCTACTCTCGACTGCTCTGCCTGCATCGAAACTCCGAAGATGAGCGATGTGGGTTCCCATCCCAATATTGAGCTCTTGACCTACAGTGAGGTAGAAGAGGTCTCCGGCTTCATCGGCAACTTCAAAGCTAAAATCAGGAAGAAGGCAAGGTATGTGGATGAGGGTAAATGTACCGGATGTGGCTTGTGTTTTCAGGAATGCCCGGTAATCATGAAAAACGAGTTCGATTTAGGCCTGGCTGAGCGTAAAGCCATCTATATCTCCTTCCCTCAGGCTGTGCCCAACAAAGCGGTGATAGATAAACGTGAGGAGCGCCCTTGTAAGGCTGCTTGCGTAGATGCTTGCCCCGTTCACACCAATGTACTCGGTTATATCAAGCTCATTGGTGAAGGTAAATTTAATGAAGCTTATAAGCTTATAAGAGCTACAAATCCCCTCCCCGCTGTCTGCGGCAGAGTTTGTTATGCTCCTTGTGAAGAGGCTTGCAATCGGGGACAGATCGGTGACCCTGTAGCTATTCGTGACCTTAAGAGGTTTGCCACTGATCAAGTGAACATAGAGGAGCTTGAAGTTCCCCAAATCACCAAGACGGGCACAAGGGTAGCAATTATAGGTTCAGGACCTGCCGGGCTAGCGGCGGCTAACGACCTTGCCCTGGAGGGACATGAGGTGACAATATTCGAGGCCTTGCCTGAACCTGGGGGGATGCTCCGCTATGGCATTCCTGAATATCGTCTTCCCAAAGAAATTCTGCGGAAGGAGATAAATTATATTCAAAGACTAGGGGCAGAGATAAGGACCGGAGTGAAAGTTGGCAAGGATATCTCCCTTGCTGACATAAAAAGTAATTACCAGGCGGTCTTCGTCGCTACCGGTGCGCATGGCGGAATGAGATTAGGAGTGGAAGGAGAAGACCTTCCTGGTGTGATGGAGGGGATAAGTTTCCTTCGTGGGGTAAACCTCGGCGAAAAAATAAAGGTGGGCAAGAGGGTTGCTGTAATTGGGGGAGGCAATACGGCTATTGATTGTGCTCGAACGGCGAAACGTCTTGGAGGGGAAGACGTGAGGATTATCTACCGCCGCTCCCACGCCGAGATGCCAGCCTCAGCAGAGGAGATAGCCGCGGTGGAGAAAGAGGGGATAAAGATAGATTTCCTGGCGGCACCCGTGCGCTTTTTCTCTGAAAATGGGAGGCTCTCAAAGATAGAGTGCATAAAAATGAAGCTTGGGAAGCCAGATGCCAGCGGCCGCCCCCGCCCTACCCCTATTAAAGCGTCTGAGTTCACCATACCTGTTGATACGGTCATTGCTGCCCTGGGGCAGGTTCCGGAAACCGAATTCGTCCAGGAACTTGGACTTCCGCTTACAAGGAAGGGCACGATAGAAATTGACCCTAAGACTGGCGCGACCAATATTGAAGGGGTATTCTCTGGAGGGGACGTAGTCACCGGTCCTGCTTTCGTGATCGACGCCATAGCAGCGGGGCAGAAGGCAGCCTGTTCAATAAGCCGATACCTGCGGGGTGAGCCGCTCGAGATTGAGGAAGAGGAGAGGAGGCCAGAAAGACTCTCTGAGGAGGAGGTAGAAGCTTTAAAGGAGCGTTCCTTACCTCAGAAGCGGGTAGAGGTGGGGGAAGAACCGGTAAAGGAAAGGGTCGGGGATTTCCGAGAGGTAACCTTGGGTTGTACTCCTCAGGAAGCTGTGGAGGAGGCTTCGCGATGCCTTGCTGGGCAGATGGAAGGATGTATCGGGTGTCGGGAGTGCGAAAAGCACTGTGATGCTAAGGCTATTAATTACGATATGCTAGATGAGATTGTAGAAGTGGAGGTGGGGAGCCTCATCTTGGCTACAGGCTATGACACCTTCGATCCTGGCATTATTCCCCAGTATGGTTATGGGAAATATGATAATGTTATCACTGGATTGGAATTTGAGCGGCTTTCGAATGCCGCAGGACCAACCAACGGGGAGATCCGGCTCAAGAATGGCCAGCCACCAGAGAGTGTGGCCATCATTCACTGCGTTGGCAGCCGGGATAAGAACTTCCATGAGTACTGCTCCCGGGTCTGTTGTATGTATGCGCTCAAGTTTGCCCACCTCATTAAGGAGAAGACGAAAGCCGAAGTATACCAGATATATATCGACATGCGCTGCTCTGGGGAAGGGTATGAGGAATTCTATGAGCGTGTTGGTACTCAGGATGGAGTAAAATTCATCCGGGGTAAGGTTTCCAGAGTAACCGACCGGGCCTTGACCGATGATGAAAAAGGGAAGCTCACCGTTTGCGTAGAGGATACATTGTTAGGGGGCTTTCTCCGGGTCCCGGTGGACATGGCCATACTCTGCACTGCCCTCGAGCCGCAAGCAGATGCGGAGAAAGTAGCCAGGTTATTCTCTATTGGGCGGAGGGCAGACGGCTTCTTCATGGAGAGGCATGTCAAGCTTGACCCGATAGCCACGCTGACCGATGGGATATTCGTTGCCGGGTGTTGCCAGAGCCCTAAGGATATACCTGACACCGTGGCGCAGGCCAAGGGAGCGGCGGCTGAGGTCCTGAGCTTGCTGGCCCGGGGCAAGGTAGAGATTGAACCCATCATTGCCTCTGTGGACGAAGAGGTCTGCTCTGGCTGTGGACTGTGTGAGAAAATGTGCCCTTATGGTGCACTGGCCCTTGACAGCCTGGAGAGAGTGATGACGGTCAACCGGGCCTTATGC
>JAUWPF010000101.1 GCA_030611745.1 Chloroflexota bacterium
AAATCGGCATGTTTCTCCGCGGTGAGGTGACGCTGGCCGCCGCTATCCAGCAAATCAAGTTTGAGACCCACCGCTTTGCCCGCCACCAGTATACCTGGTTTCATTTGAAAGACAGCCGTATCCACTGGCTCGATATGCAGAATGGGGCCGGTTCGGAAGTAACCGCCTCGCTGGCCGAGCTGATGGGTGGTGAGTAGATGAATTTTACCAAGCTGCAGGGCGCCGGGAACGACTTTATCCTGGTTGAAGCCAGTAATATCAACCGGGACTGGCCAGGGGTAGCCAGGGCCGTATGCGACCGCCATTTCGGGGTAGGTGGTGACGGACTCTTGCTGCTCCTGCCTTCGGAAGTGGCCCACTTCCGGATGCGCATCTTCAATCCCGACGGCACCGAGCCCGAAGCCTGTGGCAACGGGCTGAGATGCCTTATCAGATATATCCTGGACAGGCAGCTAATCAACCCCCGGGTGCAGGAGGTGCTGGTGGAAACAGCGTTGGGAATAAGAAAGGCCAGGCTCCACGGAACGGGGACTGGATTATCCGCTATCCAGGTCGGCATGGGGTCACCTGAGTTCGGCGCTAAGGATATTCCGGTCAAGGTGAAAGCCGGGCAGGGAAACCTGATTAACATAAAACCAATGCTGCGATATACAGTGGCGGTCGCCGGGAAGGAGCTTGAGCTGGACCTTGTCTCCATGGGAAATCCCCATGCCGTCTATTTCTCTCAGGAGCCGGTAGCTGATTTTCCACTATCTCAAATAGCGCCCGAGGTACAGGGGCTGCCGGTATTCCCCAGGGGTATGAATTTCGAGGTAGCCAGGGTGCTTGGCCGTAAGCTTCTGGAAGCCAGGGTGCGGGAGAGGGGAGCCGGAGAGACCCTGGCCTGTGGCAGTGGTGCCTGTGCTATTGCGGTTGCCGCCCGGCTGCGGGGCTATATCGACAATAAGGTTGACATAAAATTGCCAGGTGGTATCCTTAACGTGGAGTGGGGTGGGGTGGGGGAGGTGCTGCTTGGCGGCCCGGCGGAGACTGTATTTACCGGGGAATGGAAAGATGAAACTATCAAGACGGATTGAAAATCTACCACCTTACCTCTTTGTAGAAATCAGCCGCAAGATTGCGGAGAAGAAGGCCAAAGGTGAGGATGTTATCAGCTTTGGCATCGGCGACCCGGATATCCCCACGCCGCGGCACATCATCGACAGGCTGGTTGAGGCGGCCCGGGACCCGGCTAACCACCGCTATCCGGAGACGGAGGGTTTACCCGGCCTCCGCCAGGCCATCGCCCGGTGGTATCAAAAGCGCTTCGGCGTCTCCCTCGATGCCGGTAGCGAGGTGCTCCCCCTTATTGGCTCAAAAGAAGGTATCGCCCATATCGCCCTGTGCCTTATCGACCCCGGCGATACGGCGCTGGTGCCCGACCCGGCCTATCCTGTTTACTCGGTGAGCACCATGCTGGCCGGCGGTGAGCCTTACTATATGCCGCTTACCGCGGAGAACGGCTTTCTCCCTGACCTGGAAGCCGTCCCTGAGCCTGTCCTGAAGAAGGCAAAACTGCTGTGGGTGAGCTATCCCAACAACCCCACCGGCGCCGTCGCTGACCCTGGTTTCTTCCAGCGCATTGTTGAGTTTGCCCGGCGGTATGACCTGGCGGTATGCCATGATGGGCCATACTCCGAGGTTGCCTATGACGGCTACCAGCCAGTCAGCTTTATGCAGGCGGATGGGGCCAGGGAGGTAGGGGTAGAATTTCCCTCCCTCTCCAAGAGCTATAATATGACCGGGTGGCGGATAGGAATGGCGGTGGGCAACGCCCGGATGCTCAATGCCTTAAAGAGGGTTAAGTCGAACCTGGACTCAGGGGTGCCGCAGGCAATTCAGTATGCCGCCATCGAGGCACTGAGCGGACCGCAGGACTGTATAAAAGAGCATAACACTATCTACCAGAAACGCCGTGACCTGGTTGTTAAGACACTAAATGATATCGGGCTCGAGGTAACTCCCCCCAGGGCCGGTCTCTATATCTGGGCCGGGGTCCCCGAAGGCTACAGCTCGGCCGGGTTTGCCGCCGAACTGCTGGAAGAGGTGGGGGTAGTGGTTACCCCCGGCGTTGGCTATGGCAAAAGTGGTGAGGGTTATGTGCGCCTGTCCCTGACCACCCCCGATGCGGAACTGGCAGAAGGCCTCTCCCGGATAGCCAGATGGCACACCACCCACCAGCCGAAGTAACTTGACATAACACTTGAACAGCGGGGGTATTATTAAAAGTACCATCCTCACTCAAGCATCATCAGAACGAGCCATCCTGGTAGCAGTCGCCAGCAAAACGGGGGCTGACAATTGGTCGGTGGAGTCATCCCTCGACGAGCTGGCGCAGCTGGCGGGCACTGCCGGCGTTGAGGTGGTAGAGAGAATCATCCAGCGCTTACCTGTACCCACCAAGACGCACTATGTGGGCAAGGGTAAGCTGGCCGAGCTGCTGGCGCTGAAAGAGAGCGCGGACTGCAATGTGGTAATCTTTGATGATGAGCTATCGCCACTGCAGCAGCGAAACCTGGAGCAAGCCCTCGAGATAAAGGTTATCGACCGTGCCGCGCTGATTTTAGATATTTTCGCCAGGCGGGCCAGGACCCACGAGGGGCAGCTTCAGGTGGAACTGGCCCAGCACCAGTATCTTCTTCCTCGTCTTGCCGGACAGTGGAGCCACCTGGAAAGACTCGGTGGTGGTATCGGCACCAGAGGCCCGGGTGAAAAACAGCTCGAGACTGACAGGCGCCTTATCCAGCGCAAGCTACACCGCTGAAAGGAACAGCTTGAGCAGGTGAGAAAGCACCGCGTGCTCTATCGCCAGAAACGCCGCCGGAGCGGTATCCCGGTAGTAGCCATTGTCGGCTACACCAACGCCGGTAAAAGCACCCTGCTAAATACTCTCAGTAAAGCCGGCGTGCTTGTCGAGGACAAACTTTTTGCCACCCTGGACCCGACCACCAG
>JAUWPF010000019.1 GCA_030611745.1 Chloroflexota bacterium
GGCGACACAGAGGTGGCTAAAGCCACGCAGGAGTTCAATACACGAGTGGGGGTCAGGACCATAGCCAACAACATCCCCCAGGCACCATAGTTCATCCACCCCTCCCCGGCGCTCAATATCCTCCAGCACCGCGGTAAAGGCAGCCAGATTGGCATGAATATCGGCAACAACAGCACAGCGCATCCGTCACCCTAATAATAGCCTTTACCCGGCACAACTCGCAAATGTTGTGAGCCAGATATAGCCATGCTATAATTTCAGCCATGAAGGCCTCTGAAATTGGAGAATTCGGGTTGATTGACCTCCTGGCTAAAATAGCGGGCACTCCCACGAACAAGGAACTCCTAATCGGCATCGGTGATGATGCCGCCGCCTGGCAGAGCGATGCCCCAACCCAGCTGGCCAGTGTCGACTCCTTCATCCAGGACGTCCACTTCTCCCCGGACATAGCCCCCTGGGAAGATGTGGGGTGGAAGACAATGGCTGCCAGCTTAAGCGATATCGCCGCGATGGGGGGAGTGCCCAGATATGCCCTGGTATCACTGGCCCTGCCCGGCGATACCGAAGTTGACGATGTTACCGCCCTCTACCGGGGAATGACCCGGCTGGGGCAGGAGTTTGAGACAGCCATCATCGGCGGCAACATCAGCAGTGCCCCCGTAGTCATTATCAGCATTACCGTTCTGGGCAGCAGCCGGGGTAAATCCATCCTCACCCGCTCCACCGCCAGACCCGGCGAGCAGATAGCGGTCAGCGGCCGGCTGGGGACCGGCGCCGCCGGCCTTAAGATGCTTACCGGGAAACTCCAGTTCGACCCCGAAGCCGCCCACGTACTCAGGGACGCCTTTCTTCACCCCTATCCCCGAATCAGCGAGGGGCAGCTGCTGGTAAGCTACGGGGTGAAAACCGCGATAGACATCAGCGATGGGCTGATTTCGGACCTGAAGCAAATATGCAAACAAAGCCAGGTCAGCGCCCGGATAGAAATTGACCGCCTGCCCGTTGAGCCCACGGTGAAGGCCAACTTCGGGGAGAAGGCACTGGAGCTGGCACTATCAGGAGGGGAAGACTACGAACTACTATTCACCGCCAGCACCGATATCATTGAGGAGATAAAAAGGGCCGCCCCCTGCCCGGTAACGGTTATCGGCGAAATCATTGCCGATAAGAAAAAGGGGGTAACGCTGGTTGATAGCGAGGGGAAACCGTTTAACCCGGGCGGGGCCGGATGGGAGCACTTTATTACGAGATGAAGCCGGGAAAATCACCAGATGATATCCGCTACCTTGAGCTGGTCAGCCAGAGCCCGGAAGACACCCGGAGGCTGGGCACCGGCATTGGTGAGCTGGCTTCGCCGGGTGATGTCTACCTCCTTACCGGTAACCTGGGGACCGGAAAGACCTGCCTGACACAGGGGATTGCCTGG
The DNA here is from genome assembly GCA_030611745.1 of Chloroflexota bacterium. Lineage (GTDB taxonomy): Bacteria > Chloroflexota > Dehalococcoidia > Dehalococcoidales > JAUWPF01 > JAUWPF01. The sequence goes on from JAUWPF010000019.1 coordinate 1,427, forward strand.
GGGCTGGGCATCGAGGAATATACCGCCAGCCCGTCCTTCGTCATTGTCAGAGAGCTTTACGGCCGCCTGCCCCTGTATCACATCGACCTCTACCGGCTGGAGCACCTGGAGGAGATTGCCGAACTGGGACTCGATGACTACCTGTACGGTCGGGGTGTCTGCGTCGTGGAGTGGGCGGAAAGAGGCTTAAGCCTGCTGCCGGCAGAGCACCTGCTAATTGAGATAGAGTTTCTCTCCGATACCGGCCGGCATCTCAAATTCAAACCCAGCGGCCAGCGCTACCAAGAGATAGCACGGCAGCTAAAACAGCTGTCCCCATCTCATAGAAAGAGCTAAAAATATGCAACTGGCAATAGATACCTCAACCGACACGGCTGGCATCGCCCTGATGGAAAAGGGTGAGGTGGTAGCTGAACTAACCTGGCGCTGCGGGCAGAACCACACTGTCCAGCTTCTGCCCAACCTGACCTCCCTGCTGCGAGGGATGGGACTAAAACTCGACTCCCTTGAGGGTATTATCGTCGCCAGGGGGCCGGGCAGCTTCAACGGCCTGCGGGTCGGGGTCAGCACCGCCAAAGGGTTAGCCTTCAGTCTGGGAATTCCGCTGGTCGCTGTCAGTACCCTGGAAGCGGAGGCCTACCAGCATGCCGGGAGCGGCTTACCTGTCTGCCCGATATTCAACGCCGGAAGGGGTGAGATTGCCACTGCCACTTACCAGAGAAAAAGAAATAACTGGCATCAGCTCGCCGCCGAGCATATAACCACCCTCGACACCCTGTGCTCAGAGATAACCACCAAAACCCTGTTCTGCGGGGAATTCATCCCCTCTATCACCGGCGAGCTGAGAAAACGGCTTAAACATCAAGCGGTAATACCGTCTCCGGCTGCCGGGTTAAGACGAGCCGGCTTTCTGGCCGAGCTGGGGAAAAAACGGCTTGACAGCGGTGACTACGATAATCCCGAAGCCCTGCAGCCCCTGTACCTCCGACAGCCACCAATCACCATACCAAAACACCGCCCGGGAAGGGAGATAAAATGACAGACTGGCCGCAAATATCAATCGAGCTTAAAAAGGAACACGAAATGTGTTTCGCCTGTGGACAGGACAATCCCATCGGCTTGAAATTACGCTTTGACTGGGATGGCAAGACCGCCAGGAGCGAGTTTATGCCGAGCGAGCTTCACCAGGGCTGGTCAGGCATTGTCCACGGGGGCATCATTAGCTGTCTCCTTGATGAAGCCATGAGCTACGCTACCCTGTTTGAAGGAATCGATACCGTAACCGCCAGACTGGAGGTAAGAATCAGGCGCCCTATTAAAACAGGCGAGCTACTCTCTATCACCGGCAGTATAACGAGGAGGACGAGAAAGCTACTGGAGACAAAGGCTGTCATCTTCGGCAGTGATGGTACGCCAGTGGCCGAAGCCACCGCGAAGCAGTTCATCGTTAAAACCGGACAGGAGAAGGAGAAGACGAAAGCGGTCATCTGGGACATGGACGGGGTAATTGCCGACACTGCTTCTTATCACTTCAAAGCCTGGCATGAGGTCTTCCAGAAAAGAGGCGTAGACTTCACCGAGCAAGACTTCAGGCGCCACTTCGGCCAGCGTAATGACACTATTATCAGGAATGCCCTGGGCGGCGAAATAGCAGCGGAGGAAATGGACACCATTGCCACCGAAAAAGAGCAGGCCTTCCGCAAAGCGGCAAGACAGAATGTAAAGCCGCTCCCGGGGGTAATAGCACTGATAAAAGCACTTGGGAAACACGGTTTCAAGCTGGCGATAGCCTCCTGCGCCCCGGATGAGAATATCCAGCTCCTTACCCGGGACCTGGGCATCGATAGCTACTTTAATGCCATTACCTCCGGCAGGGAGGTCAGTGAGGGCAAGCCCGACCCCCAGTGCTTCCTGCTGGCAGCCGGAAGGCTGGGCATCGAGCCCGGGAGCTGCATCGTGATTGAGGACGCTATCGCCGGCGTTACTGCCGCCAGGCGAGCCGGAATGCGTTGCATTGCCGTGACCAACACTCATCCCCGGGAGAAACTGAAGGAGGCCGACCTCGTCGTCGACACCCTGGGGGCGGTAACGGTAAGCGATTTTGAGCGGCTTCTCAGTTCCCCGGGAGCCTGGCTGGCAAAGCCCGCCAGAGAAATCTGACTGCCCGAAGGGAAGTAATCCTGTTCTTTACCGGGGATGAAATCTCCGATTATTGAATCCTGAGTACCGGATTTGCCTGACCCCAGAGGTCATCCAGCTGGTAATAGTCACGCTCAAGAGGGGCGAAAACGTGGACGACTACATCGCCATAATCAAGGAGCAGCCATCCCGAGTCTATGGTGCCTTCATGATGGTGGGGCGGGACGCCTTCCTTCTTCAACACATGCTCTATCTCATCGTAGATTGCCTGGACCTGCCTCTCAGTGCCACCACTACATATCACGAAGTAATCAGCAAAGCTACATACCCCGCGGGCATCCAGCAGTACAATATCCATCGCCTGCTTGTTGCTGGCAGCCTCAACCGTCTTACGCGCGACTTCTATCCCTTCCAGGGCCAAAAACCTCCCGGGCCTTATAATATCCTATAATAACCCATTACAAGTATATTGAAAAGTGTCCTCATATGCTAAGGCGAATCAAGCACCTTTCCTCACTGATGTACGAGCCCCACCAGCCTGCTTGACACGGCATATTGCCCCTGATAGACTTTAGTTTAATAGAAGACGCGGTTGCTATCTCCTCAAAAACCTCCGGAAACCGGAATGGCCCCGTGGTGTAGCGGTCTAACATGCCACCCTGTCACGGTGGAGATCGGGGGTTCGAATCCCCCCGGGGTCGCCACTACCTGCGATTTCGGGTATAAAAGCAGGCCCGCCCTCCCCTTTTAAGCCATCACAACCCTCATTGCTATACTATAGAGCCAGAAGTGCCCAACCCCAGGATTAAATCGAAGACCTGAAGGAAGGTTGCCCTCTAACCAGCAAGCGGCTAGAATAGTTAAGAGAGGTAAACGAGGGAGCAAGCATGGGAATCAGGCTTTTTGAAGAGCCGGAATTGCGAAAGCCGGACATGATTCTGGGCTGGCCTGGAATCGGGAATATCGGGATAATTGCCGCTGATACCCTGAGAGGACAGGTCCAGGCCAGGGAATTTGGCGAGATAGAGTCCTGGGACTTCTTTTATCCGAAGGGGCTTAAAGTCAAAGCCGGGCTGCTGGAAGAGCTGGAGTTTCCCGGCAATAAGTTTTATTACCAGAGGCTCAAGGGCAAGGACCTCATATTCTTCATCGGGGAGGAACAGCCCACCGCTCCAGGAAGGACATACGCCGAAGGGGAGAAGGCCTACCAGATGGCCAACCTGGTCCTGGATGTCGCCGGACGGTTTGGCTGTCAGAGGGTTTACACCTCGGGCGCCGCGGTAGCCCTTACCCATCATACCCTGAAACCAAGAGTGTGGACGGTGGCAAGCCGGGAGGGCTTAATCGAGGAGATGAAAGGTTATTCGAATACCGTCCTGATGAGCGAGATTGAAGGTAGAGGCAACCAGGGTAGCATCAGCGGCCTAAACGGTCTCCTGCCGGGGCTGGCCAAAAAGAGGGGGTTTGACGCTATCTGCCTGATGGGTGAGATACCGGACTACCTCTCGCAGTCTCCCCTCCCCTACCCCAGAGCCGCAAAGGCGGTAGTTGAGGTCCTGGCCGGTATCCTGGGCATCGGGGTTGACTTCACCCCCTTTGATACGATGGCAGCCCAAATAGATACCGTCATTGATAGCCTCTATGAGAAGTTCCCTCCGGAAATAAAGGAGAGGATTGAGCAAAGAAAGTCCGCCATCCAGGCTAAAGTAGAGACAATTACCGAGGAGGACGAAACCTGGATTAAAGAGCATATCGACGAATTCTTCAAGAAGAAAAGTGGGAACGAATGAAAGAGCTTGTTAAATTCTCCTGGCAGCCCGAGCTAAAAAGCCCGTCTCTGGTCGTCGGCTGGAGTGTAGACGCCGGCAAGCTGGGAGAGAAGGTAACCGGCTATTTAAACCAGAAGCTAACGCACCACAGCTTCGCCGAAATTGAACCGGCGGAGTTCTTCCCGCTGGGGGGAGTGGCCATCGAGAATGACCTGCTTCAATTTCCGGAGAGCAGGTTCTATTCACGCCCCGGAGGCGACCTGATAATCTTTAGAAGTCCCCCGCCCGGCTACGAATGGTACAAATTTCTGGACCTGATTCTGGATACGGCCCAGCACTATTGCCATGGGAAGGAGCTGTATACAATTGGCAGCATTATTTCCCCGGGCGCCCATACCACCCCCCGGGAGCTTATCGGCGTCTTCAACTCACCGGAGCTAAAGGAGGCCTTCAGCCGGTACGACCTCGACCGGGAACTGAACTATGAGACGCCTCCCGGGCACAGGCCTACCCTGAATTCCTTTCTTCTCTGGGCCGCAAGAAGGAGAAATATCCCCGGGGTCAGCCTCTGGGTACCCATTCCCTTCTACCTGGTAACCGTGGACGATGCCAGAGCTCAAAGACGGGTCCTCGAATTCTTTAACCAGAGATTTGATTTGCGAATCGACCTCAGTGACCTTGACGAAGAGGCCAGGCTGCAGAATGAAAAAATAAGCCGGTTGAGAGGCTCCTCTCCCGAAATTGACCGCTATATCACCAGGCTGGAGAGCAACCTGAGGCTCTCCGAGGAAGAGAACGAAAAGCTGGTCTTGGGAATTGAAGAGTGTCTCCAGGGCAACCAGCAGACCTAACCCTCAAGGTGTGATGTGTCATTCAGCGTAATAAGGCGAAAACCACCATCGGTAGCTTGCGTTACGCTCAGCGAGGCATTACCTATCTCAAACCGGCGATAGATGCTATTCGATACCCCGAGGACATGCGCCACCAGTACCCTGACAACAGCATCATGGGTCACGATTACCGCTTGCTTACCCCGGTTAGCCCCCACCACCGTTTTAAAGGCCTGAATAGCCCGCTCGGTTACCTGCCTGAAACTTTCACCGTTAGGCATGGTCAGCTCCGAAGGGTCAATCCTTGACTGCTGCCAGAGCTCCGGCCACCTTCGCCTGATCTCATACGCATAGAGCCCCTGCCAGTCACCGAGTTGGACTTCAATCAAGTTGTCCAGGAGCTGCAGTTCAAGACCGTGCGGCTCCGCCAGAAGAGCCGCGGTAGTACGGGTCCTCCGCAGTGGACTGGTATAGACCGAAGCGATAGGCAGCGGAGCCAGCCGGGCAGACAGGCTGCGCGCCTGAGCGTAGCCCACATCATCCAGGTCTTCGCCAGACCAGCCCATATAGTAGCCGGCAACGTTCGATTTGGTCCGCCCATGGCGGACGAGAAGGACGGTTGTCACCATCTGCAGTACCCCTCACTCACCCAGCTTCACTGTCACCCTTGCTTCACCGGTAACCACTGTTTCCCGCTTCTGGTTGTGGCAGTCCACCCTGCAGGTGAAATTAAGATTGTCGTTTTCTCTCTTGACTGAGTCGACCCTGCCACTGACCATAACGGTATCCGTGGAATGAGCGGGCGCCTTAAAGCGGACTGATAGCTTACCCCCTGAAAACCAGTTTTCCTTGAAGACCTGCGTCATCATTTCCGAGACATAGGCTAAAATCAGCATACCATGGGCGACGGTACCCCCGAAGACAGTCTGGGCCGCGAATTTTTCATCGACATGAATAGGGTTGAAGTCGCCGACAGCCTCAGCATAGAGATTTATCTTCTCCTGGTCAAGGTGCCTGATAACGCCGGGGAGGGCGTCTCCAGGATGTAATTCGGGTACTTCGGACTCGGATGTAATCATTTTGTACTAACACCAACCTCAGCGGGTGAAACTACCGTCGTCGTCGCCGAGAGGACCAACTCCCGGCCCCGGTCAAAGGCTTCAAGCCCGATTACCACCATCCTCAGCCCGGAACGGCTTATCTTCTTAATAATCCGAACGTGACAATCTATAGTCGAGCCAACAGATACCGCTTTGAGGAATTCGATTTCCTGAGAAGCATGGACCGAACCGGGGGGCATATCAATGGACTGAGATGCCGCTTTCAGAGCACAGGCCAGGATAGCCAGGGGTGGAACGAGACCGCTATATGAAGAGGCTTCTACCGCCTCTTCAAACCGGGAGATAAGCGACGGGGTCAGTTCACATCTAACAGAAGGAAACTCGCTGCCGATTTCCAGTTCTTCGTACTTCTTAGGTGCCCGACTATCGACCTTACCTCTCATCTCCACCAACATTGATTTCCTTCTATACCTGAAGGGTCCGCTTACTTGCCAAAGTATATAATTAGCCTAAAGACGATGTCAATCTGGAATATCGACCTGGACTGCTATCTTCCCGCATTATCTGCTGTCAATCTTTCTCAGGGCTATTGACATCAGGGGAAGAATGGTTTATTGTTCATAGTCAAAAAGAAGGAGGAGATCTGATGCAAGCATACTGTATGAAATGCCGTACCAAAAGGGAAATGAAAGATGCTAAAGCCATAACCATGAAGAACGGCAGGCCGGCGACTCAGGGTGTGTGCCCCGTATGCGGGACCAAGATGTTCAGAATCGGGAAGAGCTAAACCGACGCTGCCGGTATTGGATTTAAAGTTAAGGCTGGATATTCGTATAGTGAGGATATCCAGCCTTCTTGTTACCCGCTATGGACAACCGTTATTCGCGTCCTTACCGGAATCAGAAGGGTAGGAACTGGATTAACCCGATTCCAGAGTAACAGAGAATAACGTATTTGGGGAATTTCCCCGCCCACAGGGCAGGCAGGAACTTGCGGAGCGGCATCCTTGCCGCCCCCGCCATCATCCCCCCGATGTCAAAAGGGATGATGGGTTGGAAGGCAAGCAGGAAAATAGCCCACATCCCGTGCCGCTGCATCCAGCCGGCAAACCTGTCATACCCCGCCACATACTCCGCGATCGCTATCTTCTTGCCCAGGTAGCCAGCATAATAGCCGCTGAGCTCCCCCAGGGTTCCCCCTATGCTGGCAGCCAGAGCAATCATTACCGGGTTCCATTCGGTAGCGGCGGCTATCATCAGTGATGCGGCGAGGGGCACCGGGGCAATGATGGTAAAGTTACAGAGCAGCGTCGTCCCGAACACGATTAAATAAGCCAACCAGGCAATTTTATCCAGCGGGAGCGGAAAGCGTTCCCCGAGGCTCTGAAACAGATAAGCCAGACCGAAGCTTATGGCAATGAGGCTAACCAGTGAAATTACCAGCCTCGGCCAGTTAATCTGGCTACCCTGTTTCATAGTGGGATAAGTCTAGCATATCTCCACCCGGCCACTCAAGGACAGCCCGCCTCCTCAAATCACGAGGCATCCCGAGCGGGGGTATTACCTTGCAGACTAAAAACTGCTATAATCTTGTAGTAAAGTCCACTTGATTATTTAAGGGTGGTGCTCAACCCATGGTAGAGATATTACGTAGCAAAAATGTCGCCACGAGGTTCCAGATACTGGCCGAAATAGCGGCCGGTCAGCCCGATATCCAGCAGAAAGACATTGCCAGGAGGCTCAATATTACCCCTCAGGCCGTATCCGACTACATCAAACGGCTGCTAAAGGAGGGGCTGCTCACCTCCGCCGGACGCTCACAATACCGGGTCAGTAACGAAGGGGTTGACTGGATGTTGAGACATCTCAAGGAACTCCAGGAGTACTTCGAGATAGTGGGGAAGGCAGTAAGCAATATCAAGATTTCGGCAGCTATCGCCGGTTGTAATCTATCACGGGGGCAGACTGCAGGCCTGGTAATGAGGGAAGGCCTCCTGTTTGCTACCGGCGACCCGACCGTCAGGGTAACGGGCACGGCTGTTTCCGATGCAGCCGAAGGTGATGATGTCGGCATTACCAACATCCAGGGGATAATAAGCCTGGAGATAGGCAAAGTCACCATCCTGGAGGTACCCGGCATGCAAAAAGGTGGCTCCAGAAATGTTGACCCCGGCCGGTTGCAGCGCCTGATTCAGGGTAAAACGCCGGTTGCGGTTGTGGGCATTGAGGCCCTGGTGGCCCTGAAACGGACAGGCATCCAACCTGACTGTACCTACGGGGCAGAGGAAGCAGTAATCGAAGCCGCCAGCAGAGGGCTGTCCCCGGTAATAGTCTGCGTGGATGAAGAGGTACCTACACTGATTAAGAGACTGGAGAAGGCAAACATCAGGTACAGGCTCTCCGACTTAAGACCGGGTTGATTACCGCTTTAAAACCGCTGCCACATTTGCCGGGCTCCTACCCCCTTAAATATCTGAGGAATGATAATCCCCCCTGCTATTGACAGAGGTCCTCCACCCTCACTATAATCAAGCACAACAGATTATAATCTACTTGCCTTGATTACTTGTCAAGTCAGCTCGCATAGGAACCATAGAAGGCTGCCTGAATGCGAGTTGCCATGACAAGGGGGACGGAGGATATATGCGGTTAAGAACAGTGGTGACCATATTCTTAATAGTCTCAACAGTCCTGATAAGCTTTCTCGGTGCCTGTACGCCAGCGACTGAAGAACCAGTACCACCGGTTCAAAGTAAGCTAACCTTTCCTGTTGATATAACCGACCAGATGGGTAGGCAGGTAAGGATAGAGAAGATGCCGGAGACCATCGTTTCTCTCTCGCCGGGTCATACCGAAATCGTGTTCGCTCTGGGTCTTGAGGACAGGCTGGTCGGGGTGACAGAGTTTTGCGATTACCCTGAGGCGGCAAACGACAAGCCGAAGATAGGTGGCTTTAGCACTGTTGATATAGAGAGAGTGGTTGGGATACAGCCAGACCTGATACTGGCGGCTAACATTCACAGGAAAGAGGTCATCCCAGAATTGGAGAGGCTTGGCTTACCAGTCGTTTGTCTCGATCCCACAACTCTTGAAGAGGTGCTGGAAGCTATCACCCTGGTTGGAAAGTGTAGTGGTCAGGAGGAAAAGGCTTCCCATCTGGTTACCGGGATGGGGGACCGGATTAATGCGATAACGGATAAGACAAGTAACCTAACACCGGCCGAAAGACCAAGGGTATTTTACACTCTCTGGCATGACCCGCTGATGACTGTCGGCTCAGATACCCGCATTCATGAGTTAATTGAGTTAGCCGGTGGAATAAATATCGCTCAAGACCTCGATAAGGGATATCCCACGATGAGTCTGGAGGCAGTTATCATCGCCAATCCTCAGGTAATTGTTGCCGGCACTGGGCATGGAGCAGGTAAAGACTCAACTTTTCACTTTGTTGAAACTGAGCCGGGGTTGAGAAACACATATGCCCGTATTAACGGCCAGGTCTATAAGATAAACACCGATCTTGTCGGCCGGCCCGGGCCGAGAATGGTCGATGGGTTGGAACAAATGGCCAAAGTGATACACCCAGAGATATTCGGTTCAATTGAATAGCTAGGCTTGATAGATAACACGATGAAAAGATATTCCAGGGAGTATTGAGGGATGTCATTGCTAGACAGTTTTCATGGCTGTCAGTGATGGTTATAAAGCAGTGAGGATTTTTGGTCATGTCCTGGCAGCAAGCTAAACTATCTCATACCAACCAAGCTGCACCAGCAGCCGTTTATCCTCACCGGCGCGGGCGTGTCTATGCCATTTTCGGGCTGTTGCTCCTATTTGGGGTGATGGTGGCATTTGCCACTACTGTTGGTAGCGTTCGAATTCCCTTGTCGACTACAATCGACATCCTGCTTTCTAAGCTGCCCCTGATTGATATAACCCCCCACTGGACGAGCGCCTTAGAGACCATAATTCTGGAGATACGCCTGCCCAGGATTATTCTGGCCGGCCTGGTCGGTGCTGCCCTGGCAATAGCCGGGGCTACCTATCAAGGACTGTTTCGTAATCCATTGGCTGACCCTTATCTTATCGGCGTAGCCCAGGGGGCGGCACTGGGGGCCGTTGTTGGCTTCGTACTGCCAATTGATTGGCAAGGGCTGGGTTTGGGTACTGTCCCTCTATTCGCTTTCATAGGAGCACTGCTCAGCGTAGCCGTTGTCTATACTGTGGCGCGGGTAGGCAAAGTCATGCCGGTAACCACCCTTATCCTGGCCGGTGTTGCTTTGGGAGCCCTTTTGTCGTCAATCGTTTCTTTCCTGATAATTACCAGCCCCGAGCAGATACATGGAATCATGTTCTGGCTTATGGGTAGTTTCTCCTTAACCCACTGGTCGGAGGTAGCTTTTGTTCTTCCCTATATGGCGGTGGGAGTAGGTGTGCTCCTTGTCTATGCTCGCTCGCTTAATGTAATGCAGCTTGGTGAGGAACAGGCCCAGCAGCTAGGCATCGATGTTGAAAAGCTCAAACTCATTCTTCTTACTGCGGCTACCCTTGTCACTGCTGCCGCCGTTTCATTCGTCGGCATTATCGGCTTTGTTGGCATTATCATCCCCCATGCCGTGCGCCTGATTTGGGGACCGGATTACCGTTTCTTATTACCTTTATCCGTCCTCGTTGGCGCTATTTTCCTTATCCTTACCGACATTGTAGCCCGCACCATCCTTGCGCCTTCCGAGGTACCAATAGGGATAATCACTGCTTTCTGTGGGGCGCCCTTCTTCCTTTACTTATTACGGCGCAGGACAAAAGTACTTTTCTGAGGCGAATATGGTTAAACTGGAAATGCAGGGAGTAACCCTGGCCTATGGGGATAAGAAAGTAGTGGAGGATATGACCTTCCAGGTGATGCCTGGCGAGATAGTTGGCCTTGTCGGACCAAATGGCTGTGGTAAGTCGACCATTATTAAGGCTTTAAGCCGCGTTGTTACCCCGTATTCGGGCACAGTTCTTATTAATGGCAGGGATATCTCCCGGATACCAAGGAGAGAGTTGTCCCTACTGATAAGTGTCATTCCCCAGATTCCGCTTCTGCCCAGTGCCTTTACCGCCTTTGAGATTGTGCTCATGGGCAGAAATCCCCACCTCGGTCTCTTTCAGTATGAAGGGCCAAGGGATATGGACATTGCCTGGCAGGCTATGGAACAAACATCCACACAATGTCTTGCCGAAAGAAGGATAAGCGAACTTTCTGGAGGTGAGATTCAGTGCGTGGTTATTGCTCGTGCCCTGACCCAGAAGACACAGGCTATTCTCCTGGATGAGCCCACGGCCAACTTGGACATCAGCCGGCAGATTGAGATTCTTGATCTGGTCAAAGGCCTGTGCCGGGAAAATAAGCTCACCGTGGTAGCGGCTCTGCATGACCTTAACCTGGCTGCCCATTATTGTGACCGATTACTCCTGATAAATAGGGGGGGAATCCACGCTGAGGGTACACCAATAGAGGTTATTAATACGCAAAACCTTGAGCAGGTATACGGGCATGGGAGCTATGTTCACACCCACCCGCTAAGCGGCCTGCCGGCAGTGTTGCCCAGGGTGGATAGCAGCAGGAATTCGAGCTTAAATAAGTAATGGACGTTTTATTGATACTGGCTCTAGCGCTAATTGCAGATTTTACTCTGGGGGACCCGCCGGATACCTTTCACCCGGTGGCCTGGATGGGGAAGGTTATCTCGTTTTTAGAGAGAGGAGGGTTGAGCCATAGCCCTTTGTTTCAGTTTATCTATGGGGCTGTAATCACCCTGCTCGTTATGGCCCTATTTACCCTTCCCGTCTATTTCCTGTTGCTGTATCTCAAGGACGTAAGTTTTGCTGCCTACGTTTTAGCTGGGGCGGTGCTCCTTAAGCTAACCTTCAGCCTTAGGGGGCTGGAAAACACAGTGCATAAAATAAAGAGGTTGCTCCTTGACGAAAAGTTGGACGAGGTGCGCTTTGAGCTACGTGCTCTGGTCAGCCGTGATACGAGTAGCTTATCTAAGCCGTTCCTGATATCGGCGGCGGTGGAATCAGCTGCTGAGAGCATCTGTGACAGCTTCGTGGCACCGCTCTTTTACTTTCTATTCCTTGGTGTTCCTGGGGCATTTGCCTACCGTGTCGTGAGTACCCTGGACAGCATGATAGGTTATCACGGGGAATACGAGTATTTGGGCAAATTCCCAAGCAGACTGGATGATGTGCTTAACTTTATACCTGCCCGGCTGACGGCACTGCTTTTAGTCCTGGCTGCCTTTTTCTCCAGGCGTAGCGGCAGAAGGTCATGGCAGGTGGCGCTTGGTGACCATTCTAAGACAGAAAGTCCCAATGCCGGCTGGCCGATGGCAGCAGCTGCCGGTGCGCTTAACATACAGTTGGAAAAGGTGGGCCACTACAAACTGGGCAGGGCAAATGCCCCGCTGGTTCCGGAGACTGTTGATGAGTCGCTGAGCCTGGTGCAAATAGCGGCTGTGACCTGGATTCTGGCATGTTTTGCCATTGAGGTGATTTACCTTGTCTATTCAACCTAAACCAGAAATAGAGAAGCTAGAGGTCTGTCCTCATGGCGGGCCAAATTACGCTGAACTTAGAGCCATGGGGATTACTGCCGATGAGATAATTGATTTCAGTGTCAGTTCTAACCCGTTTTCCTTCCCGCCGGAGGTAAGGGACGTTTTTAATTCCGTTGTCATTGACCGCTACCCTGATTCCGAGTCTACGGAGCTAAAAGTGTGCCTCTCGGGAAAACTGGGTGTTCGCCCGGATAACATCCTTGTTGGCAGTGGCTCCATAGAAA
>JAUWPF010000105.1 GCA_030611745.1 Chloroflexota bacterium
TCCGATACCTGTTTTGCCTCTTCGCTGCCCAGCAGCCGGGGGTAGTCCCGCCTTATCATCAACCCGCAGCTGGAGCAGGTAGTTATCAGGGCGTAGCCGCTGGCTGCTGCCTCGCTGAACATCTTCACATTGTGTTTCATATTTTTGTATGCCGACCGGGTATTACCCTTGGCTATCATGGGCAGGGCGCAGCATACCTGGTCAGGCACGATTACCTCCACCCCGTTTTTCTGGAGGACCTTGACCATTGCCTGTCCCACTTCGGGATAGTAGTAGTTGGCGAAGCAGCCGGCATAGTAGGCTACCTTTTTATTGGCGATTAAATTATTATCAGGCATGTTGTTTAAACCATCTTCGGAAGGTATTGAAGTGAAATACGGGCAGCCTGGTTTTTCTGTCTACTCCGGTTATGATTTCCATCGGGGCTCTTACCAGTCCGATGTCCATCATCCGGTTGGCCAGGGGGGCAAAGGCGGTGCCCAGTTTGGCAAGCAGCTCGGGCATGCCCAGTATCACGTGGTGGAATGAGCGGCCATGCTTTGAGATGTAGTCTATCTTTGCCTTCCACATTAGACCTGGAAGGTCAATCTGAAGCGGGCATTCCAGACGGCAGGCTTCACAGTGCAGGCAGATGTCAATAGATTTTTCTCCTCCATACAGGAACTGGTTCAGGTAGTTGCGCGGTGTCCAGACGTAGTCGACATTGGTGAAGGAGTGCCTGATGGGGCAGTGCTTGTTGCATGCCCGGCAGCCGATGCACAGGAACAGCTCCCTGAATTTGCCTTCCAGCAGCTTGCTTCTCCCGTTGTCCAGAATGACAAGGTGCAGTTCCCGTTCTTTATCAGCGGGTGGTAGTGATAGCCCGGCAATAGCTATTCCCCTTTTCGGTTCTGGCTGGATACCGAGCAGAATGCTTTCCATGCCGAATATACCCATACATTTGGTCTGAAAAGCGGCGTCCTGTCTATGCTTGACTATCTTGTCCAGCCCGATGACAATCACCACCTTCTCCGCCTCTTTCAGGTCTTTGTGGATATTGGAGAAGTGCTCCAGGAAAAAGGCGGTGGTGTCCTCGGCCGATATGGCGTTGGCGCCAAGGACGGCCAGGTACTTTCTGGGTTTGCCGTCGGTGGGGTGGGACTGGTCAATGCCCGCCATTTTTATGGAAACATTGAAGGTCCCGCTGAGGTTTTTCTCCTCAAGGCGGGGGAGGTCCCAGTAGTCGAGGATTTTTCTCTCCTTAACTTCGAACTCGTCAAGGTAGGAGTTGATGACGTTGAAGCCGCTGGCGAGCAGTCCCGGTTTGAGTTCCTGGGAAACTACGCTTGAGTTGTTGATAGATATAGTCCTGGTCCCATCGGAAATCCGGGTGATGTAGCCTACTGCCTCTGCCTCGTCTCTGGCCTGAGTTACCTTAACCCCGGGGTATTTCTGGTTGAGATTGGCTTTAAGCTCTCGGGTGAGGTGGTCTATCTGGCTTAAGGCATCTTCACGAATCCCCTTTAACTGCTGCTTGATATCATCAAGGCTCGGGGTCTGGGGAATATGGGCCTTCTTCTGACCTCCTTCAAGTAGCTTTCGGGCCGCCAGGTCCCGCTTTTCGGTTAGCTCCGGTTCCATTATCCAGATGGGTAAATCTTTGCTCATCTCCCCATTAATCATTGGGGCATCTTACTCGAAGACACCCCAATAGTTCCTGCCTTTGTCTTGACGAAAGTTTAACTGGCTATACTTTGGCCAGCGTCGCCGTAATTTCCTGCATTATACCCAGGAACTTTTCGGCGGCCGCTCTCTGTTTTTCTATATTAATTTTACTGGCGTCGACATACTGTATTGCTTTGGTATCGCAGAACCTGACGCACTGGGGGTCACCATCGCAGAGATCGCACTTGATTACCTTGCTGGCGAGGGTGTCGAATGACATTGCCCCGAAGGGACAGGCAGCGACACACATCCGGCAGCCAATACACATGTCATAGTCGACGACCACCCGGTTTAGCTCTTCATCACGGGAGATAGCCTTTACCGGGCATACCGCCATGCAAGGGGCTGACTGGCATTGCTGACAGGCCATGGGGATGTAGCGCCCTTCCCACTCCCACTTGACTATTTTTACACGGCTGCGGGCAGGGTTACTCACCCCTTCGTGTTTAACGGAGCATACCAGCTCACACATCCGGCAGCCGGTGCACTTTTCATAATCTACCATTAAAACTTTAGCCATAAAACAGTCCTCCCAATAGAATGTTGCCGCTTCTAGAGCATGTGCGACGGCTCTTTATCCAGGCCCAGCCGGCTTAAGGTCTCGGGAGTAGGAACTCCATTCTCGTCCCAGCCGTGGTGCTGATAATACTCGTCAATCATCTTCTTGAACTTTTCTCTGTCTATACTCCTGCCGCGGATACTAGGTATACCCAAGGTGGTTTGCTCATCAAAGTAGCGGTCTACCACCCAGTCCTGCTCCCTGGTCAGTCCTTCCCTGATCTTGAATAAGCGTTCTATATTGTAACCCCGCTCTCCCCCCAACCAGATGTGAAGGGGTGACATCTCAAGCGCCGTGTTGTAGTAGATTA
>JAUWPF010000014.1 GCA_030611745.1 Chloroflexota bacterium
GACTCAATGGAGTCTATCTTTGACGCTGTAAAGTATACCGCCCTTATTCATAAGAGTGGTGGGGGTACCGGTTTTTCCTTCTCCAGACTGAGACCGGAAACGGACAGGGTCGGTTCTACCGGTGGGGTAGCCAGTGGTCCGGTTTCCTTTATGCGGGCCTTTGATACCGCCACCGATGTCATCAAGCAGGGAGGGATGCGGCGCGGAGCCAACATGGCTATCCTAAATGTTGACCACCCTGATATCATGAAGTTCATCATTGCCAAAGAAGACCCTGCTCTCTTCACCAACTTCAATCTTTCGGTAGCCGTAACCGCTGAGTTTATGGAGGCAGTTAAGGCGGGCACTGACTATGACCTGGTGAATCCACATACCAGTGAGATAGTGGCCAGGCTCAACGCCAGAGAGGTGTTTGACAAGATAGTAGATATGGCATGGAGGACAGGAGACCCCGGGGTTGTCTTCATCGACCGCATAAACCGGGATAACCCCACCCCTAATCTGGGTAAAATTGAATCTACCAACCCCTGTGGTGAGCAGCCGCTGCTTCCTTATGAATCGTGTAACCTGGGCTCTATCAATCTGGCCCGGGTGCTGCGGACCACGGATGGGACGGCTGAGATTGATTATCCCCGGCTGGCGGAAATAGTGAGGGACACCGTCAGGTTTCTGGATGATGTTATCGAGGTCAACAAGTTTCCCCTGGAGCAGATAGATGAGATGAGCAGAAGGTCAAGGAAGATAGGGCTTGGGGTGATGGGATTTGCCGATATGCTGATTGAGCTGGACATCCCTTACGACTCGGAGGAGGCGCTGGAGGTTGCTACCGGTATCATGCGCTTCATGAGTGAAGAGGCGTGTAAGGCCTCGGTGGAGCTGGCTGAGGGACGGGGGGTTTTTCCTGCCTTTAGTGGCAGTGTCTATGACGTTCCCGGCGGCCCCAGGGTGAGGAATGCTACCCGGACCACCATTGCCCCTACCGGTACCCTCTCCATAATTGCGGGCTGCTCCAGCGGTATTGAACCCCTCTTTGCCTTGAGCTATGTGAGAAATATCCTGGATGGCGACCAGCTGGTAGAGGTAAATCCCTATTTTGAGGAGGCAGCCAGGAAGGAAGGGTTTTACTCTGAAGAGCTGATGCAGCAGCTGGCTGATGGCGCCAGGCTTGGTGAGATAGAAGGGGTTCAGGATAAGGTCAGGCGGCTCTTTGTCACTGCCCACGAGATAAGTCCGGAGTGGCATGTCAGGATGCAGGCCGCTTTCCAGAAGTCGACCGATAATGCCGTGTCTAAAACCGTCAATTTCCCCCGGGAGGCTACCCGGGAGGACATCGCCGGGGTGTATACGCTGGCTTATGATGAAGGGCTGAAGGGGATAACCATCTACCGGGACCGGAGCCGTGACGCTCAGGTTTTAACCACGGGCAGGGTGGATACGACGGAGAAGGCTGCGGGAGCCGTGCTTACCCCGAGAAAGAGAGCCAAGGTAACCTCGGGAGCTACCGAGAGGGTGACCACCGGCTGCGGCTATCTCTACGTAACGGTGAACTCTGATGAGCGGGGGATATGCGAGGTCTTCTCCAGTCTGGGCAAGGCCGGCGGCTGTGCCTCGGCCCAGCTCGAAGCCACCTGCCGCCTTATCTCGCTGGCACTGCGGTCCGGGGTGGATGTTGCCTCGGTGGTAAGGCAGCTCCGCGGCATCCGCTGCCCGTCTATCGCCTGGGAGGCAGGTAAGTCCGTCCTCTCCTGTGCTGATGCCATTGCCAGTGTTCTGGAAAAGCATATAAGCCCTGATAGCGGTCATGGCGTAGACGCAGTCGAGAATCTCGATGTTGCTATAACCAACGGGGACAATGGTCATGGTGCAGGTATATCCCAAAATATAGCCGGGCAGTGCCCCGACTGTGGTAACCTGCTTGTCTATCAGGAGGGCTGCTTCATCTGTCCCAGTTGCGGGTATACGAGGTGCTGAGGGAGGGATGACGGCGCAGGCTGAATCTCCAGTAGCGGGTAACATTGGCCAGCGCCCTTGCGGCGCGCTCGAAGCTGGGATAGACAGGGATACCTGCCCGGGTAAGCCTTTCCTCCGTTGCCATCCGCTCTACCTCGTAAATGCCGCCCGGCGGTGATACCACCAGCAGCGGTTTTTTATTCCCCCGCTGAAAGCTTATCAGGGTATCGTTTATTGCCTGAAGCTCGTCCCCCGAGGTGAATGCCAGCAGGAAGCTGACCCGCTCGTTGAGCATGATTAAATCAGTATCAGCCAGCCCCGCCAGCAGTTCCAGCACCTTCCCCAGCAGCACCGGGTTGCGGCCCGCCAGGCTCAGGTCCAGGGGGTTGCGCAGGATACTCCCCGGCGCGCTGGCTATTCCTCTCAGCTTCTCCTTTACCTCTCCACTGAAAGGGAGCAGTTCGAGCCCGAGGCTGGTGCAGACGTCGGCGGCCAGGACCCCCGCCCCACCTGCGCCTCCCCCCAGCTGGGAGACGGCAGCTATCCGGTTCCCGGTTATGGGGGGCAGGTACTGGAAAGCCATCAGGGTATCTGCCATCTCGTCGAGGGTAGCTACCTCAATCGCTCCCGCCTGTTTCAGGGCTGCCTTCCATACTATTTCGGAACCGGCCAGGGAGCCGGTGTGGGACATTGCCATTTCCCTCCCGGCATCGGTCCTGCCCCCCTTGAGTAACACCACCGGCTTAACCGGGGAGGTCTGCCCCAGGAGTTCAAACAGGCGGCGTCCGTTGGTGATACCTTCCAGGTAGATGGCGATGGTCCTGGTCTGCGGGTCTTCCCTCAAGAATTCCAGAAAGTCGATGGCGTCAAGGTCGGCGCCGTTACCGAAGCTAATCAGTTTACTGAAGCGGATGCCGCGGCTGTACCCGATGTCAGCCAGGGTCTCGGTGTGTCCGCCGCTCTGGGCGAGCAGGGCAATATCTCCCGGCTCACCAATGGTGCCGGTGGTCTCCAGCGGTATGAGCCTGTCCGGCACGGAAATCCCCACGCAATTAGGACCGATGAGGCGAATGCCCGCCTCCCGGGCACGGGATACTATCTGCCTTTCCAGCCTTGCTGGTCCGCTCTCCCCCGTCTCGGAGAAACCGGCGGTAAATAGTTGCACTGCCTTTACGCCCCTGGCGGCGCAATCTTCAATTATCCCGGGAACTGTTGCCGCTGCCACCATTATAATCACAAAGTCCACTGGCTCGGGGATGTCCCTGACGCTGGGGTAGGCGGCAAGCCCCATGATTTCCTTTTCAGCGGGGTTTACGGGGAAGATTTTACCCCTGTAGCCGGCATGTCGCAGGTAATGGACGGCGAGCCCGCCTACTTTCCTCTCCCGGGAGGCCCCGACGATGGCAATCGACCGGGGGTTGAAGATGGCCTCGAACTCTTCGCGCCTTTTTTTGTCCAAGCGAAACCTCTAAGTAAGGCTGTGTTGTGGCATTTTACCATTGCCCGGGGGTGTTGTCCAAGAGGGCTTTCCGGGGCTATCGCAATCCAGCCCGGGAGGCTATATAATAGGGCAGGACAGATAGAGAGGGGGCCGGGTAATGTCGGAGTTAAGCGTTGAGCAGCGGTATGAACTGATGCGGGTAGCCCTGGGCGAGGCCGAGGCTGATTTAGTCATCGTTAACGGGGCTATCGTAAATGTTTATACCGGTGAGGTGCTCAAAGGAGACAGTGTCTTTATCAAGGGTGACAGAATAGCCTGTGTCGGCAAAGATACCGGGGCAATCGGTCGCCGGACCACGGTCATTGATGCCGCCGGGAAGACGCTTTTGCCCGGGCTTATCGATGGTCATACTCATATTGACGGGCTGTATGCTATAAATGAACTCCTGAGGTATGCCGTCAAGGGGGGGACGACCACGATTATTACCGAGACTTCCAATGTTGCTCCCGTTGTGGGGTATGAAGGGGTTATCCAGTTCTTGAGGTCGACTAAAAACCAGCCGGTAAAGGTCTTTATTACGGCCCCGCCGATGGTAACGATAAGCCCGACGACCGAAGCGCATTCCCTCACGGTTGGGGAACTCCGCCGGCTGCTGCGGCGGGCAGAGGTTGTTGGCCTGGGTGAGCCTTACTGGGGTCAGGTGGTTGGCGGCAGTCCGAGGGTCCTCGGTCTGATCACGGAAACACTGAAGGCCGGTAAAAGGGTTGACGGGCACAGCTCCGGCGCCAGCCCCGGCAAGCTCGAGGCCTATGTCGCGTCCGGGGTAACGTCCTGCCACGAACCAATCACCGCCGGAGAGGTTATGGAAAGGCTGAGGCTGGGGCTTTTTGTGCTGGTGAGGGAGGGTGAAATAAGGCGGGAGCTGGAGGCTGTCTCGCAACTGAAGGATGAAGGTATTGATTTTAGCCGGCTGGCGATATCGACCGATGGTATCGGAGCGTGGCAGCTTGTGAGCGATGGTTACATGGAATTCGTGGTGCAGAAGGCGATTGACCTTGGCTTTGACCCTGTTCGGGCAATCCAGATGGCGACGCTGAATGTTGCCCGCCACTTTGCGCTGGATGGTGCTATCGGGGGAATCGCCCCCGGCAGGTATGCTGATATTGTCATTGTCCCGGACTTACAGACGATACGGGCGGAGTATGTTATCAGTAACGGGCAGGTCGTGGCCAAGAACGGACGGGTGATTGTCCCGCCAAGAAAACATCGCTACCCCGCATCAGCCCGGAGGAGCGTCTATCTGTCCCGGGACCTTGATGCCGGCGATTTCGCTGTCCGGGTGGAAAGCCCCCGCCGCGAGGTAAGGGTGAGGGTGATAGACCAGGTTACCGAGCTGGTCACCAGGGAAGCCATTATCGGGATGCCGCTTTCGGATGGCGAGCTTGAGTCCGATACCGCCCGGGATATCCTTAAGGTAACCGCTATTGAAAGGTCTTACCACTCCGGCAAGGCCTTTACCGGCTTTATCAGGGGCATTGGACTTAAGGCCGGGGCTATTGCTACCAGCGCGGTGTGGGATAGTGGCCTTATCATCGCGGTCGGGGCTGATGATGCCGCGATGGCGCGGGCGGTAAACCGGGTGGGGGAGCTTGATGGTGGCATTGTCGTTTGCGATAAGGGCCGTATCCTGGCTGAGATACCGCTCCCGGTATGGGGGCTGATTTCTACCGAGCCGATGGAGACGATAGCCCGCAGGCTCTATAGTGTCCAGGGAGCGGCGGCTGGACTGGGATGCACCTTCCCTGATATCCGGATTACGCTGGCGGTTCTTGCTACCCCAGCGATAGCCCACCTCAGAATATGCGAGGACGGTCTGTTCAACCTCAGGGAAAACAGGTTCGTTGACCTGATGGTGGACTGAATTATGGACCGGGACGGCGTTGGAAAAGCGAGGCGGCGGCTCTCCCGGGAGCAGGGCGCTGTCGTCAAGGACTGGGGGGGCAGGCTGCCCGTTGCCCTTATTTATCCCAATTCCTACTACATTGGTATGTCGAACCTGGGAGTTCATGCCGTCTACCGCCTGCTGAACGGCTATCGCGGGGTGGTCTGTGAGCGGGCCTTCTGGGAGAGGGAGAACCGGGACGGTAAATTGCCGGCGCTGTCACTTGAGTCCCAGCGGCCGCTTTCTGACTTCGCTGTCCTTGCCTTTTCCGTCTCCTACGAGCTTGATTATTTCAATGTTGTCCAGATACTCAAGGCGGCTGGTATACCGCTGTATGCCGCTGACCGTGATGAGAGACATCCGCTGGTTATCGCCGGCGGTCCGTGCATCACCGTTAATCCCCTCCCCTTAGCCCCCTTTTTCGATGCCCTGTGTATTGGTGAGGCGGAGCCGCTCCTGCCTGCGGTGTTACCGGTGTTGTCCGGGGGCATCGGGGGCAAGCGTCCTGAGCTGCTCAAAGCACTGAGCCAGCTCCCTGGCATCTATGTCCCCCTGGCGCACTCCGGGGAGACGGTGGTCCGTCAGTGGGCAAAAAATCTGGATGATAGCCCGGTGGCTTCTACCGTACTTACCCCGGACACCGAGCTGGGCAATTTATATCTCATTGAGGTGGAACGGGGCTGTAACTGGGGCTGCCGCTTCTGTCTGGTAAGCCGGGCGTTTTGCCCGATGCGCTATCGCTCATTTGACGGGCTTATTGCCCAGGCGGAGCTGGGGCTTAAATCCAGGAAGCGCCTGGGCCTGGTCGGCCCCGCTGCCGCCGACCATCCTCAGATAGAAGAGCTGCTGGTGGAGCTGCGCCGGCGGGGGGCTGGGCTCTCTATCAGTTCGCTTCGCGTGAGCCCCCTTTCTCGCATCGTCTTGAGAGAGCTAGCTGAGGGAGGAGTACGGACCATTTCCCTTGCCCCTGAGGCTGGTTCCGAGCGCCTGCGCCGGGTTATTAAAAAGGGTATCTCCGAGGGCGATATTCTGGAATCAATGGACAAGGTGGCGGAGCAGGGCATAAGGCTACTCAAGCTCTATTTTATGATTGGTCTACCTTCGGAGACCGATGATGATATCGAGGAGATGGTGGGCCTGGCCCTTAAGTGTAAAAGCGTCCTTGACAGGCGGCAGGCCGGTGCCCGGATTACTCTCACGCTTTCCCCCTTTATCCCCAAGGCGGGCACCCCGTTTCAGTGGCTGCCTGTGGCCCCGCCCTCTGTCCTGGAGCGGCGGTTGGCCTTTTTAAGAAGTCGCCTGTCGGCGAAGGGTATTAAACTCAAATGTGAGAGCCCTGCCTGGAGTCAAGTCCAGGCGGTACTGGCCCGGGGCGATGCCAGCCTGGCCGGGGCACTGGCTATGATAGATAGGGTATCGCTATCGGGCTGGCGCGAGGTGGTGGCAAAATGCCACCTTGACATTGATTTTTATGCGCACCAGCGGTGGGATACCGGTCAGGAATTGCCGTGGGCGATGCTGGATTTGGGTACCAGTCCCGGCTATCTTGAGGTGGAACTGGGCAGGGCCCTGGCCCAGTGCTAGCCGGCGGTGGTGGTCAGGAGGCGAGTAGCTCGGTGACGATGGTGTTTATCTCCCGTCCGTCTGCCTTGCCCTTGAGTTCGGCGACAAGCCGGGGCATAACCTTACCCTTGTCACGGGGGCCCTGTGCCCCTACTTCGGCAATAATACGGCGGGCGGTGGTGGTAATTTCCTCGCGGGTCATCTGCCGGGGCAGGTACTCGTTGAGGACAGCCATCTCGGCCTCCTCGCGGACTACCAGGTCGGGGCGGGTTCCCTTCTTGAAGGCATCGATACTTTCCTGGCGCTGTCTGACCTCTTTGGCGATGATACCCAGGATATCACCATCATCAAGGGGAGCCTGGCGGGCAATTTCGGTATTTTTAATAGCGGCCATTACCAGCCGGATGGTGGCACGCCTCAATTCGTCGCCGCCCCTCATCGCTGTCTTGAGGTCCTCGGTTAGTTTTTGTTTTAAAGGGGGTATCTTGACCCCCTGACTTCCGGGCTGAGACCCTGTTTCCATCTTAACCTGCTATGAGTCTTATAACCTTACTTTTACACGCCCGGCGCTCTTGCGCCGCTTGGCTGCTTCCTTGCGCTTGCGCTTGGCACTGGGCTTCTCGTAGTGTTCCCGTCGGCGTATTTCAGATAGAATTCTATCCTGCTGCACCGTTTTGTTGAACCGCCGCAGCAGACTCTCAAAGCTCTCGTTGTCACCGGCCTTTACATCGGCCACCTGGCATCATCCTCCTTTATCTGACCCGGCCTTCAGTTTTGCACCATCACATTCTAGTGGGCTTGAATTGCTCTGTCAAGGTAAGTTTGCGCCCGTCGCCCTTAAGTATCCCACGAGCCGCTACCACCCCGGAGGCTGACGCCTGGATTAGGCCCCGGCTGACACCGGCTCCGTCGCCGATGGCAAACATGTTGCTGACCTCGGTTTCCAGGCTGGAGCTGAGCTGGGGGCGGCAGGAATAGAACTTGACCTCAACCCCGTAGAGCAGGGTGTGGCGTGAGGCTACCCCCGGGGCCAGCTTGTCCATTGCCTGAAGCATCTCCACTATTCCGGTGAGATGGCGGTAGGGGAGGACAAAGCTGAGGTCACCCGGGGTGGCGCTCTTTAAGGTGGGCTGCACCAGCCCCCGCTGGATGCGGGTGGGGGTGGAGCGCCGCCCCCCCATCAGGTCACCCAGGCGCTGCACCAGTACCCCGCCGCTGAGGATGTTGGCCAGTTTCGCCAGGTACTTACCATAGGCGATGGGCTCCCGAAACGGCTTGGTAAAGGTCGTGCTTACCAGCAGCGCGAAATTGGTATTGCCGCTCCTGTGGTCGGCATAGCTGTGCCCGTTGACGGTGATTGCCGGCTCGGAGCCCCCGGTAGATTCCATGATGACCTCGCCTCCCGGGCACATACAGAAGGTTCTAATCCGGTCATCAAAGCTCTGCGACAGGAACTCCAGTTTTGACTCGTACAGGACACTGGTCAGTTCCTCCATTGTTGCCTCTGGCACCTCTACCCTGACCCCGACATCAACCGGGTTGGAGTACATTGTCAGATTAAGCCGGCTGGCTTCCCGGGATAGCCAGTCGGTGCCCTCTCTCCCCGGCGCCAGAATCAGGTAGCGACATTCAAATCTATCACCGGTCTCGGTTTCGATTCCCCTGACCTGCCCGCTATCGGTGATGATGGTGGATGCGGTTAGCTCGAGCTTGAATTCCAGGCGGGGACGGAGGTAGTCCTGCATTGCCTTGAGTACTGAGCGGCAGTGCTCGGTGCCCAGGTGGCGGACTGGCATTGGCAGCAGCCGCAGTCCGGCCAGGGCAGCCTTGCGACGCAGGTCATCAACCCCCTCGCCGGTTCCGTAGAGCTTATCCGGGGCACCAAACCTGAGGTAGACATCATCGACATACCTGATCAGGGCTTCGGCATCACTCTCTCCCAGGTAGTCTCCCAGCCGGCCTCCTATGCGGGAGGATAGGGGCAGTTTACCGTCGCTGAAGGCGCCCGCCCCGCCCAGACCGCTGACCAGGTTGCATGGGGAGCAGAGGATGCAGGCGCTGCCGCGGTCGCGGACCGGGCATACCCGCTCGTCGATGTCTTTCCCCTTCTCGATGAGTAGAATATCCAGGCCGGGTGCCCGGGAGAGCTCCAGGGCGGCGAAGATGCCTGCCGGACCACCACCGATAATGATAACGTCATATTTCTTGGGCATTTCAGTAGTGCCATTGTATAACCGCTGGTTTTGCTCGTCAAGGGAAGTGGTGCCGACCGGCGCTTAACAATCGGAACTGGCCGTGATTAAATGGAAATAAGGGAGTCACCTGGTACCAACCGAATTTAACTCCGGGAGGTGCACAGTGAGGATTCACGCAAGGTTCGGAGTCTGGCAGGTGGACAGTTAGTGCCCTGCGGTAGGCAGGGCTCCCGAAGCTCGAACCCGGCTCGAGCGAGAAGAGAGGGGCCGGTCTCGTAAAAGAGAGGCCCGGTGTGGTGGTGAACACCACGAGTGAGTTGGGGGAGAGAAAAAGACTGGTAAAAAGAGGGCACTTTAAAAAGTGCCCTCTTTTTTCTGGAAAATGGCCGTGGGAGCGGGTATATATTTATTCAGGCCCGGGCAGGCGAAACAGCCTGGAGGCGTTCTCTGTCGTTTGCGTTGCTACTACTTCCGGGGATGTCTCTCTAATTCGGGCAAGCGTTTCTACGGTGAGCGGCAGATATGATGGTTCGTTGCGCTTTCCCCGGTAGCGCTGGGGTGGCAGGAAGGGGCTATCGGTTTCCACCAGTAACCTGTCCGGGGGGATGCTCCTGGTGGCATCGTGAGTACGGGATGACGACGGATAACTGATATTTGCTGCCAGAGAAATGAAGAACCCCATATTCAGGTACTGCCGGGCGGTGTCGATATCACCGCTGAAGCAGTGGATTACCCCTCGAGGTTGCTTGGGGCGTTCATCAGATGAGGTCCACTCATAGAGTAAGGACAGCATCTCTTTTTTTGCCTGGCGGCAGTGGATGATTACCGGCAGGTCAAGTGCCGTCGCCAGTTCCAGTTGCCATTTTAGCCCCTGTAGCTGTGCTTCTCGTGGCGAGTAGTTTCGGTAAAAGTCCAGACCTGTTTCACCGATGGCGACTACGCGGGGCCGGGTGGCGATTTTAGCCAGGCGGGTAATATCCGCCTCCGTAATTCCGGTTGCCCGGTGAGGGTGAAAACCTACCGCGGCGAAGACCCTGGGATAGCTCTCGGCCAGCTTAACCGCTTTCCGGCTTGACTCCAGGTCAATACCTACGGTGATGATGGTACTTACCCCTGAGTCTGCTGCCCGGGCTATCGCCTCACTCCGGTCTTCGTCGAAGGGGGCCATATCCAGGTGGGCGTGAGTGTCGACTATTGATGGCTTCATCCTGATTGGTCTGTTTCCTTCCCCGGTAGTGAGTTTGAGGCCTGAAGAGACCAAACTGAAAAGTGGCAGCGGAGGGATTTGAACCCACGACCAAAGGCTTATGAGTCCTCTGCTCTACCACTGAGCTACGCTGCCATTACAGAATATATATAGCACAGATTGAATTCGGCTGTCAAAGGGGGCCATTCTATCTTAGCTTGACGGTAGTGCGAGCCGTCTGTTAAAATTCAAGGTGGTTTCTCCCTCTTCAAGTCAAGCGAGAGTATACAACTAACTTTTAGCGAAGGAGGCTTATTGTGGCTGTTGATTATCAGAAGGAAGGTAAGGTTGCTATCTTTACGCTCAACCGTCCCCAGGCAATGAATGCCTTGAACATGGAGGCGGTGCAGGAACTCAGTGAGGCAGTGAAGGACTTCCGGGACGACCCCGGGCTGTGGGTGGGGATTATCACCGGTGCTGGTGAGAAGGCTTTTTGTGGCGGTGCCGATATTAAAGATACCCTCTCCTTTATGAAGGACCATCGTCATGACCAGTGGTCGTTCCCCCCGGCGATATGGCGCGGCTTTGAGCTGTGGAAACCGCTCATTGCGGCTGTCAACGGCTTCGCGCTGGGTGGGGGGCTGGAATTAGTCCTGTCCTGCGACCTGAGGATAGCGGCGGAGGGCGCCCGTTTTGGTACGCCAGAGGTGGGACTGGGACTGATTCCTGGTTTCGGGGGAACGCAGCGGCTGTCCCGGATGGTTCCCTGGTGTAAGGCGGCCGAGATGCTGCTGATGGCGAAACTTATTGACGCCCAGGAGGCCTACCGTATCGGCCTGGTAAACAAGGTGGTGCCCCCGGCGGAGGTTATGTCTACCGCCAGGGAGTGGGCGGAGGCTATTTGCGGTCTGGCTCCGCTGGCAGTCAGGGCGGCTAAAGAAGCAATGATTAGAGGTTACGAAATGCCTCTGGAAGATGGCCTGCGGCTGGAGAACGCACTGTGCGCCTATGTCATGGGTACGGAAGACTTTAATGAGGGGACCACGGCTTTTGTAGAGAAGAGGAAGCCGGGCTATAAGGCAAAATAATAAACGGAAAGGAGTACTATGGAAATCAAGAAGGTTGGTGTCGTTGGCTGTGGGACGATGGGTTCTGGTATCGTTCAACTCTGTGCCCAGTCGGGCTATCAGGTGGTGGTATCCGAGATAAATGACCAGTTTTTGAACAAGGGTCTGGCGTCTATTGATAAGGTGCTGACCAGGATTGTGGATAAGGGCAAGATATCTCAAGCGGATAAGGATGCCACACTGGGTCGTATTAAGGGCACTACCAATGCCGGGGATTTTGGTGATTGCGACCTGGTGGTGGAGGCGGCGATTGAGAATGTGGATTTGAAGAAGAAAATTATTGGCGAACTGGACGGGATTTGCCGTCCTGATACCATCCTGGCTACCAATACTTCAGTGCTGTCTGTGATTGATATGGCAGTGGTAACCAAGAGGATGGATAAGGTAGTGGGGCTGCACTTCTTTAACCCGGTACCGGTAATGAAGCTGCTGGAGATTGTCAGGACGATTGCTACCAGCGATGAGACAATTGCGGCCAGCGTGGAGTTCGGCAAGTCGTTGGGCAAGACGACGGTTATTGCGCAGGATAAGCCGGGGTTCATTGTTAACCGACTGTGGATAGCCTATGTGCTGCACGCCGTCGGCTTACTGGAGGAAGGTTATGCCAGTAAGGAGGATATCGATAGCGCGATAACCATGGGGCTTAATTATCCGATGGGGCCGCTTACAGTGGGGGACTTCACCGGGCTTGATATTCTCTTATTTACGGCTGATGCCCTCTACGCAGAGCTCAAAGACCCGCGTTATATTGCGCCCACTTTGCTGAGGAAGATGGTTACCGCGGGCTGGCTGGGACGCAAGACCGGGAAGGGATTCTACGAGTATAAGTAAAGTCTAAAATTGATGAACCTGGTTAAATAGATGAAGGAGGAAACTTCATGACAGAAGTGGTGATTGTTAGCGGCGTAAGAACGGCTATCGGGACCTTCGGGGCGGGCCTGAGAGATGTTGAGGTTATGGACCTGGGCAAGGTGGTAATCAAGGGGGTGCTGGACAGGATCGGGAGAAGGCCGGTCGTTCCGGAGGGAGTAAAGGAGTTGCGCCCCAGCATTTTAAGGGACGTGGACAAGAGTCCTATCGAGCAAAAATATATGGCCTGGGATGAAAGCCTGCCCGGTCTTGAGGTAGACGAAGTTATTATGGGCAATGTTATCCAGGCGGGGCAGGGCCAGAACACCGGCCGGCAGGCCAGTATCAGAGCGGGAATGCCCCAGGAAGTAAATGTAACCACCATAAATAAGATATGCGCCTCGGGGATGAAGGCGGTGGCTATGGCGGCTCAGGCGATAAAAGCGGGAGACGCGGATTGCATTATAGCCGGGGGCATGGAAGCCATGAGCCATGTCCCTTACATTTTGCCCAAGGCGCGCTGGGGATACCGCATGGACGTTAGTTCGAAAGCCTTGCTGCTGGATGGCATGGTCTATGACGGACTGTATGAGATATTCTATGATTATCACATGGGGGTCACCGCGGAGAACATCGCCAGAGATTACCAGATATCAAGGCGGGAGCAGGACGAGGTCGGTGCCGAGAGTCATCACCGGGCGCTTAAGGCAATAAAGGATGGTCTCTTCAAGGGCGAGATTGTGCCGGTGGAGATTCCCCAGCGAAAAGGGCCGCCTGTCATATTTGATACTGACGAGAGGCCGATGGATACGAACGTGGAGAAGATGGGCAAGATTCCCCCTGCCTTTATGAAAGACGGGACGGTGACGGCCGGCAATGCCTCGGGAATAAACGATGCCGCGGCGGCGCTGCTTGTCACCTCTCGAGAGTTCGCCGAGAAAAATGGCCTGCCCATCAGGGCTACCATAAAGAGCTATGCCTCAGGGGGAGTTGACCCGCAGTATATGGGTCTTGGCCCGGTGCCGGCGACTCGCAAAGTTCTGAGGATGACCGGCTATAGCATCAAGGATATGGATGTGATTGAGCTCAATGAGGCCTTTGCCTCTCAGGCGATTGCCTGTATGAGGGAACTGGATATCCCTCGCTATGCGGAGAGTAAAGAGTTCTGTGACCCTGGCAATGAGAAGGTTAATCCTTGTGGCTCGGGAATATCACTGGGGCATCCTGTTGGTTGTACCGGAGCCAGGTTGATAGTGACACTGCTTAACGAGCTGGAGAGAAGAGATGCTCATCGCGGCCTGGCGACACTGTGTATTGGTGGTGGTCAGGGAATGGCGATGATTATAGAGAGGAAGTAGGCTACTTCCCCCGCTTCTCATACTCGGGACACCAGGTGGCGTTAGGGCGTGCCGGATTATGGCACGCACTGCGCCAGTTCCATTTGCAGGAGTCGCACAGGAAGATGTTCATTCCCAGCGCCTTCTTGAGCTTGAGGCTAATCCGGTGTCTTAGTGGGGGCTTTTGTTCCATCTCTAAAGTGAGGTAATAAATCTTACCTCAGTAGTATAGCAGTCGGGGTGCTGGCGAGCAACAATTGTGGTAGAATGTTGTCAGGCTTTTGGTGTAAGGATGGTGCCAAGGATGGTTGATGATGACTGCCCCGAAGGTCAAAGAGAAGACCAGACAGGAACCGCATCTGGAGGCGATCACCTGGAGTGACCTGACCTGGATTAATATTGAACAGCCGACCGAGCAGGAGACAGAGTATCTGGCCCAGCACTATCCCTTCCATCCCCTTGATTTAGACGATTGTCTCAGCCGGATACAGCGGCCTAAGATAGACGAATATAAGGGCTATTTGTTTCTGGTCTTTCACTTCCCGGTGTTTGATAAGGAAGTGCGGGTAACAACCTCCAGCCAGGTATCGGCGTTCATCGGTGAAAAATACCTGATTACCCTGCATAAGGGTGACCTCAAGCCGCTGGTCAAGCTGTTCCGCGAGTGCCAGATCGATGAGGGTTCGCGGGAGTTTTACTTTAGCCAGGGTTCCGGGCACCTCCTCTACCGGATAGTTGACCGGCTGGTTGATTACTGCCTGCCGATAGTAAATAAGATTGGTGAAAGTATTGAACACACTGAGGACAATATTTTCGCCGGCAGGGGGCTGCCCGGGGCGATTGAGGATATCTCCGTCCTGCGGCGTGATGTTATCTCCTTCCGCCGCATTATCTGGCCGATGAGGGCCGTCATCGGCAGTCTGGAGCCCAGGATTCGCCGCTTTACCAGGGTGGACATGTCCGTTTACTTTGGCGACATGGTTGACCATGTGGATAGAATCTGGGATGCCCTGGATGAGTATAAAGAGGTAATCGAGGGCTTGAATGACACCTATGATTCGCTGGCTTCCAATCGCACCAATGAGGTCATGCGGATGTTGACTGTTATTGCCACTATCATGCTGCCCATTACGGTAGTGGCAACTGTTTACGGGATGAATATCCCCCTGCCTCTCCAGGAGTCAAAGTTTTCCTTCCTTTTTGTGTTCCTTATTATGCTGGTTATTATCGGCGGGATGCTCTACTTCTTCCGCCGCCAGCGCTGGATTTAGTTGGCGGTAAGATGCAGAAGGCGCAGCAGTGAGTGTCTCGCAGCGACTGGTGATTATTGCGGCTATCTTCACTACCTGCCTCATTACGGCCAACATTATCGCGGTGAAGGTGATAAGCTTTGGTGCGGTTATCCTGCCGGCGGCCATCGTCGTTTTTCCCCTGAGCTATATCCTGGGTGATATTCTAACCGAGGTCTATGGCTACCGCTGGGCGAGGAAGGTTATCTGGCTTGGCTTTTCGTGCAACCTCATCTTTGTCATCTTCATCTGGGTAGGGCAGGTCCTGCCGCCGGCTTCTTTCTGGAAAGGGCAGGAGGCTTACGAGACTATCCTGGGCTTTACCCCGCGGCTGCTTGCCGCCTCCTTCTGCGGTTATCTTGCCGGTGAGTTTGTTAATTCCTTTGTCCTGGCGAAGATGAAGATTTTAACGCGGGGGCGCTGGCTGTGGACCCGGACGATTGGTTCCACCATCGTCGGCGAGGGGCTGGATACGGCCATATTCATTACCCTGGCCTTCATCGGTACCCCTTCCTTCGCGGCGATAATGATACTGTATCACTGGCTGGTGAAGACTGGTATTGAAGCCATCGCTACCCCGCTCACCTACACTGTGGTAAACTATCTGAAGAGGAAAGAGGCTATTGATACCTATGATTACGAGACGAATTTCAACCCTTTCCTCGTTTCAGACTAAAACCAGGGGGAGACCGGGGAATGGATATTCAGATTCTGGGGGCGCATAACCGCGAATCGCGGAGTTCGAAATTCATCAGCCTGTTGATTGATGGCATTCTGGCAATAGATGCGGGGGGGCTTACCTCCAGCCTCTCCTTTGAGGCTCAGCAGAGGCTGAAAGCGGTCTTGCTTACCCATCACCATTATGACCATATTAGAGACATCCCGGCGCTGGCGATGAACTTTTTCCTGCAGGGTAACACCATCAAAGTCTACTCTACGTCATCGGTGTACAATGCCCTTGCTCTCCACCTGCTTAACGGCAGCCTTTATCCCAGGTTTATGGAAGAACCACCGGATAACCCGGTAGTTAAATTCGTTCCCATCGAGTCATACCAGCCGTGGGAGGTCGAAGGCTATAGTATCGCCGCGGTCACGGTTAGTCACAGGGGGCTTACCGTTGGCTATCAGGTTACCTCGCCCGAGGGCAAGGCGGTATTCTATACCGCTGATACCGGCTCGGACCTGATCGACTGCTGGAAGTATTTGTCACCCCAGATGCTTATTATTGAGGTTACGGCGCCGTACACGTATAAGGAGTTTGACATGG
>JAUWPF010000041.1 GCA_030611745.1 Chloroflexota bacterium
AGAGTTCAGAGATGAACGTTTGACCACGGTATCAGCGAGACGCCTGATGCGGGAAGCTGCCGCCGGGAAATCAAGGAGGAGAGTCAGGGATGACGCTGTCGCCGCGGCACTCATTCTGCAGGGTTATCTGGATGAGATACATGAGTAGGGCTGTAGCCAGCCGCCTTTGCTAATTCTCCCCATTTGTTAGCCATGTTTGAAGTGAACAAGAGGCCGGGAAGTATGTCTGTTGAAAAGTGACAAGGTGTATCCTAAAACCGGGCTATCCAGTCTTCTGGATAAGTTTCGCTCTAATGAGATAGCTTTTGGGGTAACCCTGGCGGTATTGGTGGGGGTTATTGCCGGATTTGGGGCGGTCCTTTTCAGGTGGCTAATTAGCAGCTTCCAATCGCTTTTCTTTGGTAGTGGGGCCACTTATTTAGGTTTTCTAGGGCAATACTATGTCATACTGCTACCGGCAATTGGTGGGCTTATCGTTGGCCTTTTAATCCATTTTGGGGCTCGTGAGGCTAAGGGACATGGTGTCCCTGAGGTAATGGAGGCAGTGGCTGTGCGAGGTGGTCGCATTCGCCCTCGGGTGGCGGTAATCAAATCGCTAGCCTCCTCGATTTGTATTGGCAGTGGGGGCTCGGTTGGTCGCGAGGGGCCTATTGTCCAGATTGGCTCCTCCGCAGGGTCAACCGTGGGGCAATGGCTCCGCCTATCTGATGAATGGGTAAGGACATTGGTAGCTTGCGGGGCTGCTGGTGGCATCTCGGCTACCTTTAACACCCCTATTGGCGGGGCGTTTTTTGCCATGGAGATAATCCTGGGGAGATTTATCACTCCCAAACTTGGCTTCGTCATCATAAGCTCAGTGGCAGCCGATTTCATCTCTCATATATTCTTGGGCGACCAGCCTTCTTTTGGCATAGTTCCTTACAGTATGATTAGCTACTGGGAAATTCTGCCTTATGCTGTACTTGGCATTTTCGGTGGTTTAGCTGCTTTTGCCTTCATCCGTTCACTTTATAAATGTGAAGACCTATTCGGTAAATTGCATACCCCCGAATACCTTAAGCCAGCTATAGGTGGTATCGGAATAGGACTTATCGGATTATATTCTTACGACCTCTTTGGGGTGGGATATGGAGATGTTTATTGGGCAAGCACTATGAGCATTAATCAGGCTTTAATAGGTGAAATAGCCCTTCAATCTCTTATTATCTTGCTTATCCTGAAGATAGTGGCTACTTCGCTTACTCTTGGCAGCGGCGGCAGTGGTGGTGTTTTTGCTCCTTCACTCTTTATCGGCGCTATGCTAGGTGGAGCCTTTGGCACCTTTGCTCACCAGCTATTTCCATCATTAATAGCTACATCAGGGGCTTATGCCCTGGTAGGGATGGCAGCCGTATTTGCCGGGGCTGTCCAGGCTCCGGTTACGGCAATCATCATGCTTTTTGAGATGACAATGAATTATACCCTGATTTTGCCATTGATGATTGCTGTGGTGATAAGCACTGTTGTCAGCCGGAGCTTGAGCCATGAGACTATTTACACGGCTAAGTTAGTGCGGCGGGGCATAAATATTCGCCAGTTGGGCCAGACAACCCCGTTGCGAGAGGTTACCGTGGGCAAAGCGATGACCCGGGGCTTTCCCACTGTTCTACCGACAATGCCGGTTACTGACTTACTGACCAGACTGCGGAGCAGCGGGCACCATGGATTTCCTGTGGTTGATAAGGACGGAAATTTTTGCGGGATGGTTGCCCTGGCTGATGTTGAGGCGGCGATGTCTAAAGGTGCTTCCCCGGGTTTGACCGTCGGCGATATCGCCTCCAGGGCAGTGGTTACTGCCTATCCCGACGAGTATGTACACAGTGTATTCGTAAAGCTGGGGACACAGGATGTAGGTCGAGTTCCCGTGATAGACAGGAAAAACCCCAAACACCTGTTGGGGGTTCTCCGGCGCCACGATGTTCTGGTTGCTTATGCTAAGGCGATAAGGCGTGAGTCCCGTCATTAAAGCGGATAATTCAAGGAGGCATGACCTTTACAGATGGTCAGGGACTATATCGAGGTATTAAAACCCCGTGAGAGTGGACTGCTGACCTTTATTGGCATCTGTTCGGCTATAATAGCTGGCGGTGGCAACCTCTCTTTAAGTACGTTGCTTTTTGTCGGGTTTGCTATTCTGGTGGCCAGTGCCGGTGCCAACGGACTGACCAATTACCTGGACCGTGACGTTGATGCTAAATTGAATCGTACCAGGCACCGGGCACTGCCCTCAAGGCGTATTTACCCGCCGGAAAAGGTCTTACCATTGACGATAGGCCTGGTCATTATTGGCCTGGTTTTAGCCTGGCTGCTGCACCCTTATGCCTTTATTGCCGATTTAGTCGGCACCGCTGCCGCTGGTATCGGGCGCAAGAAGGTAACATGTGTTTTCCCGCAGGGGGCACTGGCGGGGTGTGCCCCTGTCCTGATGGGCTGGTTTGCGGTTAAGCCTGCTCTGGACTGGGAGATAGGATTGCTATGCCTGCTGATAGCAGTCTGGCTGCCGCTGCATGTGTGGAGCGTTATGATTTCTTATCGGGATGACTATATTAACGCCGGTTTAAAGTTCTTCCCGATGAGTGTTGCGGCAAAGGATGCAATCCGGATAATGTCTGGTTTCTGCGTCGTCCTGTATGCGGTCTCTATAGCTCTCTATTTTACAGGGGGCTTTACCTGGTTTTATTTGATACTGGCCAATCTACTGGGTGTTGTGATGGTTTATGCCAGCCTGCGGCTGCTAATTTCCGGGGCGTCACGGGACGCGTGGCGGCTGTATAAATTATCGGCTTTTCCATATCTGGGTTTAATTTTTCTGACCATGTGTCTGGATATCTGGTTGTTTTAAGATAGGGGGATAAGGTGGACTTTAATCTCGGTGAGCAGGAAAAGATGCTGCAGGCGGCGGCGAGAAGGTTCGCCACCGACCTGGTGGGGCCACGGGCGGCTGAAATTGACGCCAGCGGTCAGTTCCCCTTTGATTTGGCTGAAGAGATGGGTGCTCAGGGATATCGGGGATTACCCTATCCCGTTAAGTACGGGGGCACCGGGGCCGGTTATGCTGGCTATGTTCTGGCGCTGGAGCAAATCTGCCAGGCGTCAATGACGGTGGGTGCCATTATGGCGATAAATACCGTCCCTGAGGAGGCGGTCTTCCGCTTCGGTAATGAGGAGCAGAAGAGGGCCTTCCTGAGGCCGCTGGCTAAAGGTGAGTTGCTGGGCGGCATTGCCTTTACCGAGGCTGAGACCGGCTCGGACCCGGGTCTAATCACTACTATTGCCCGAAAAAGCGCTGATGGTTATGTGGTCACCGGGCAGAAACAGTTTGTGGCTCTTGCCCCGGCGGCTAAACTGGTCCTGGTCTTTGCCCGGCGCGAGGGGGAGGGGTTAAATGCCTTTATCGTTGATACCTCGTCATCGGGGTTTATCGTCCGTGAACCCTGCGAGACGATGGGGTTGAGGGGCCTGGGCACTTCGGTGGTATATCTTGATGATGTTTATGTCCCCGGGCAAAACCTGGTAGGAGAAGAAGGACAGGGCTTTGATATCCTGCTGGAAATAATGAGCATCGCCCGGTTGGGTGTAGCTGCAGAGGCGGTAGCCGTATCACAGGCGGCGCTGGAGCTCTCGGTTGATTATGCCCGGGAGCGAAAAGCCAGAGGCAGGCCGATTGCCAAACTGCCGACTATTCAGTGGCATCTGGCTGAGATGGCAAGTCGAATAGAAGCCTCGAGGTGGATGGTTTACCGCGCGGCCTTTCTCCGTGACCAGGGCCTTAGCATTCGCTATGAATCTTCTCTAGCCAAGCTCTTTGCTTCTCAGTCGGCGGTTGAGGTTACCCGGATGGCGATGCAAGTCCACGGTTCATACGGCGCAATGAAGACCATGCCGGTAGAGCGGCTCTACCGGGACGCCAAGATGACCGAGATATATGTTGGTATCTCGGAACTGCAGCGCAATATCATCGCCAGCTATTTAGTGTGAATGGGTCTATTGGGGGACAGGGGTTGAAGAGGAGGGGGCTAGGGGGTGAGTAGATAAAAAGTCCCGGTAGCTTTCGTTTGATACAGACCTGCCCGGGTACCCAGGCTCGTGCCGGGGAACTCTTTACGCGGCACGGTGTGGTGCTGACACCGGTGTTTCTGCCGGTGGGCAGCCAGGGTACGGTTAAGACGCTGACCCCGGCGGATTTAAAAGACATCGGCCTGCCGATGATACTGGCCAATACCTATCATCTTTACCTGAGACCTGGCATTGATGTAATTGAAAGGATGGGAGGGCTGCATAAATTCATGGGCTGGGACGGGGCTATCCTTACCGATAGTGGGGGTTATCAGGTATTCAGCCTGGCCCGGCTGTGCCAGGTCAGTGACAGGGGGGTTACCTTTCGCTCTCACATTGATGGCAGCCAGCATCATATTACCCCCGAGCTGGCAGTTCAATTCCAGGAGGCTCTTGGGGCTGATGTTATGATGACTCTGGACGAGTGTCCGGCTTATGGTGATAGCCTGGAAAAGGTGGAAATCGCGACGGACAGGACACACCGGTGGGCGGAGCGCTGTCTGGAAGCCAGGCAGCGTAGCGACCAGGTGCTATATGCTATCGTGCAGGGTGGTACTTTTCCCCGGCTGCGGCGCCAGTCGGCGCAGTACCTTGCCTCGCTGGAATTCCCCGGCTATGCTATCGGCGGCTTGAGTATTGGTGAACCCAGGAAGGTGACTCTGGCCATGATTGAAGAAACGGTGGCGCTGCTGCCACAGGGTAAGCCGCGATATCTGATGGGGATAGGCTCTCCGGAGGATTTAATAGAGGCTGTAGGGAGGGGAGTCGATGTCTTTGATAGTGCCCTGCCGACCCGTGTTGCCAGGAACGGTGCCTTCTTTACCCGGCAGGGGCGGCATAATATCCGTAACGCTGTCTATAGCCAGATGGAGCGGCCGCTCGACCCCGACTGTGATTGCTATACGTGCCGCAACTTCTCCGCTGCCTATTTGCATCACCTCTTTGGTTGTGAGGAGCTGCTGGCCTATAGATTGGCGACCATTCACAATTTGAGCTTTATCCATAACCTGATGGTCAAAATAAGAGGCGCCATCCTGGATGGCACCTTTAGCGCTCTGCGGGAAGAGTTCCTTGCCACTTACCGGCCTACAGATGAGCAGGTACGGCTTGCTCAGAAGCGAAAATGGCTGGAGTCGCGGGACTTGAGCCGTGACTGAAGGCTTTAGCTCCTTAGGCTCTCACCCGTAACCGGGTCTACCCGTACCCCCCGGGAGGTAGCCCAGGCAATCGCAGCCTCGATATCCTTATCGTCACCGGTGAGTTCGATTACTATCCATCCCTTGTCGTCAGTTGCGTCAGCCTGACGGATATTGGTTACAATATTGAATTGCTGGCCCATATTATAGACGATGGGCTCGGAGCTTGTTTGGGGGGAAAAGGTGAGCATCACCTGCCGCTTTACCATACTTGCCCTCCTCTCTATTCCGGGGTTCCCAGAGCATATAAGCGCTGCCCGGTGAGTCTGGCTTCACTAATTATACCATCAATAATCTCCTTTACGCTAGGTATGTTGTGGATTAGGCCGACAGCCTGACCACAGGCAATGGTGGCATCACTGGCATCACCGCTGATGTAGCTTCCCTTGCTTCTATCACCGCTTATCAGGGGCATCAGCTCTTCCAGGGTGGCTCCTTTCTCTTCCATTTCGAGCACCCGGCGGCTGAACTCTGTTTTCATCACCCTGGCCGCATTCTTAATGGAGCGCTCGATAATTATGGTATCGGTCTCATGAGCATCGAGCAGCCACTGCTTGATTTTGGGATGCATCGGGCACTCCTTGCTGGCCATGAAACGGGTGCCCATAAGCACGCCTTCGGCACCGAGAGCCAGGGCAGCCGCGAGGCCCCTTCCATCACTGATGCCGCCGGCGGCAATAACGGGAACCTTTAATGAGTCGGCGCACATGGGAATAAGGACTGAAGAACTGACATCGTCCATACCCGGGTGCCCGGCAGCCTCAAAGCCAACAATAGTCACCGCATCTACACCCATTCTCTCCGCTGATTTGGCATCTCTTAAGCGGGCTACCTTGTGCATTATCCTGGCGTTAGCCTGCTTGATCAGTTTCATAAATGGCTCCGGGCTTTGTCCCGACGTCTCAATAATGTTAACCCCTTCATCCAGGGCGGTCGTAATATACTCCTCGTAGTTTACGGGTCGTATGGTTGGCAGGAGGGTAATATTTACCGCGAATGGCTTATCGGTCATGGCCTTCGTTTTTCTGATTTCCTCCCTGAGTTCTTTGGTGGTTGGGAAGGTGAGGGCGGCAATAGTGCCCAGGCCACCGGCGTTGGATACGGCCGATACCAGTTCCGCTGTTGAAAGCCATAACAGTGCCCCTTGAATTATGGGGTATTCTATACCCAGGAGCCGGGTAATCCGGGTCTTAAACACTGGTCACCTCCTAATGCTGACATTTGGCAGAGTTTTACCTCCCCCCAGAGCCCCATCCTGTCATCTTTAATGATTACCACTCCCCGCAGTCCATCAATCCCCCGGGCAAAGTCGATGCCAGCAGGGATGTCCTCCGGGCGGTTAATCAGATTGCCGATAGCGGTGGCGCTGGCATCGGCCAGGGCGGCTGATTTGGATAGTACGATGACGGCATCAGCCTTACCGTGACTTAAAGAGTGTCCTACCGTTCCCGATGAGGTGCAGATTCCCAGCGGTGTGTCCCGGCCGTTGATTTCCAGTCCGATTCTGCCGGTTAAGGGCGAGTTCCCGGCGTGAATGCCGACAATCCTTTTCTCGCTGCTCTTGAGGTAGATGTCACCCCCGTTTTCCACGATTATCTCCGGGGAGAAGCTTAGCAGCCGGCTGCCGACAAATTCGGCTATTGCCCCGGCTACCGAAGCCATCGGGCCAACCCCCACCCTGGTTGCTGCGGCTGACATTTCTTTTATAATGCGGGGGGCGTCACCGGTAACCGGGAGCGGCCCAAGGGAGGTAAGGAAGGTGGGGTGCCGCTCGATATACTTTTCCAGTGTGTGGCGGTAGCTTAGTACCAGCCTGGAGGCTTTTCTCTTGAGGTTGCTCGAGGCACGAATATATAAATCGGTCTCCTTTACCACCACATTAAATGAGATGAGGTCTCCACTTTTGACCCAGTGCCGGTAGGTTCTCGGCTCGTACATCGGCTAGAAATGCACTTCCATTGCCCGTGGCGGGCAGGCCTTCAGACACAGCCCGCAGGCGAGACATTTGTCATTGTGGAAAGTGACCCGTCTCGTTTTAGGGTCAAGCTCAAAGGCATTGGCGGGGCAGATAGTAATACAGGCCCCGCAATGAGTGCACCTCTCCTCATTACGGATAACATCCTGGCTGAGGGATTGGATTTTCACCCCGGCCCTGGTTAAATACATGATACCTTTGTCATAATTCTCCTGTTTTCCGCGCAGTTCCAGTACCATCAGTCCCTCTTTGTCCGGTGAGACCGAAGCCTTGAGAATGTTAAATTCAAGGTCGTAGTCCTTAATCAGGCGGCAGACTATCGGCCGGTCGGTAATCCGCTGGGGAAAATGAAGGACAATTTTTTTGGAGACAGCCATTTCACCACCTCTTTTGCAACAAGCTGTGTCTAATCCTCTATCGGGCGCTCGTTTAAGGGCTTAAAGGTTATATCTGATTCTATGCCGGGCAGTGGTGCCACTGGCTCGGTGAGCTGAAATTCTCCATTTAGAATCCACTCCTTTAGCGTAGCGGCAATTTCTACCGCCCTCGGGTAGCTGGACAGGGAAGCGGTTGGTACCTCTTTACCCTGAACCGTTACCTTACCACTCTTGAGTTGAGCATAGCTTACTTCGGCCAGAATATCTGGCTTGAAATTGGGATAGGCATCTGAGTAATCAATAACGGCGGCAAGTATCTGGTCGTCCGTTACCGTGGTATAGTTCAGGATTTCTTCAGAAAGGATGGGGATGGGCACGCCAATCCCGACGGTAAGGGTGCAGCCGTAGCCCAGCATGCTGGTTCCCATCAGCCAGCGGGGGCTCATCTGCTTCAAGTCGCCGATTACGGCCAAGGCGCCGGCACCCTGCCGGGGCACTCCGTTTTCAGAGCGGGGTGCGTGCGGGTTGTGCTGGGTGCCGTGCCAGGTGACATAGCCTGTCCCTCCCCCTAAGAATATTCTGGTGCCGA
>JAUWPF010000074.1 GCA_030611745.1 Chloroflexota bacterium
AGGGCCTCTTTGAAGAGGTGTCCTATCACCGGGTCGTCATCGACAACCAGGATGCGGAGCCGGGTCCCTTTCGCCTGCTGCTTTAGCCACTTATCGATTACCTCTCTATCAAACAGCCACTTGCTGCCTACCTTGAGTGCCGGGATAGCGCCCCGCTTCAGCATCCGATAGATGGTCCTCTTGGTAACGCGCAGGTGCTCGCCAAGCTCCTCTATGGTCATCAACGGCGTCGTGTTATTCATTTCAAATGTTAAGTCCTGTTGTCTTCCCGTTTTGGAAGTTGTCAGTTATAGTCGCAGATTATACGCCCATATGTACCACCTGTCAAGAAAAAAATGCAGAACACTATCGGTCTCCCGGCCTAGACTGCCAGCGGTGGTGCCAGGGGCAGGAGCAGGGTGGAGCCGGGCTTACGCCGCAGATAAGAACGGGTGTATTTGACCGGGAAAGAGTAGATAACCTGGACGCGGGGGTGCTCGGCGCAGAAAAGAAACATGCCCACGACCTGCGGCTTTGTCCCGAAGGGGCCGATTACCATATTGAGCGAGCCCTTCGTCTCATTAAAGATAGTCTCCAGCACCTGCCTGGCGCCATACGGACTATCAGGGGGCACATCCCTCACTTCCACCGAGGGCTGGGAGAGGAGATAAGAGTTATTCTCCCGGGCATACTTCAGGTAGTTGAGATTTCCGCCGCGGGGAGGGCTTGTTATCAGGGCGATGGTCCGGGAGGGATTGGCATGCTTCCATACCGCCAGGGAGCGCTCGGGCTCGAACCCCAGAAAGAGGACCAGGACCGTCTCCTTATCCAGCGAGAGCTGCCCGTAAAAGCTGGGGATGGTGGAAATCTGGGCAATACCGTCGGTGAGCCGGGTCGGCAGGTATACCTGGGTGGTGTGGATGATGCGGGGGAGCGGCAGCTCCAGTTCGGTTACCAGGTAATGAAGAAGCTCCAGCAGGTAAATCTTGGTAAAGCCACTGATGTCGATGGTAATGAAGGACTCCGTTGAGCACCCGGGCTGGCACTTCTTCCAGGTCTGCTTGAACTGGTTGAGTCCGTCAGCCGGGTCGTCTCTCTGGCATGAAATGATGAAGACCCCCTCGGTGCTCCGCCTGGCGAGCTCGGCCTGCAGCCGGAACTTGTGGTCGTCAACCTGTTTCTTGTACAGTGGCTCTTCAATAACGAAGATGACGGCGAACTTCGTCCTGAAGTCGACCTTCATCTTTGAGATGCTGGAGAGACACCTGTCTTCGAAGCTGGCGCAGCAGATAAAGAGGTCATCAGGCCCGCTTTCGTTCAACCTGGTTAAACGCTCAATGGCAACCGGTTCCGCTGTCTTCGGCACCTTAACCGACCCCCTGTGCTAACGTCACGGATTGTTAGTGCCCACTATAAAGGCCGCGACCATGGTTGTCAACCGTTATTAAAGGAAATACTTAAACCGGGGCAGCAAAGAAGATACCCAGGTTCCAGAGCACGATTCCCCCGTACAGGACCACAAAGCAGGAGGTGCTTACCAGGGCCAGTCTGGGCCAGCGCCTGTAGATATCCCACAGGATGAGAGCACAGAGGAACGCCCCCACCACCTTTATCACCAGGAAGCCTACCCCGCCTACCAGGGGCTCCAGGAACGGGTTCCCCTCTCGCGCCAGGCCGTGGCTGATAAGAAAATGGCTTATCAGGCCATCCGAGACTACCAGGATAGACAGCGCCCCCAGAAGGTATCTCATGCGCTGAATTCCAGTAATGTAATGCTTGACGGTCTCCAGGGTCATCCCCCTCTTTAACCAGATGCGCCCGCAGCTTTGCCCATTATACAGCGCAGGGAAACTAAAATACCAGCTTCCAAATCCAAAAGTACTATTGTAACGGGGGAGCCCCCTACTTAGAATTAGGAGAGTAGTTAACAGGTGGTAAGTTTAAGGACATGAGCGTTTCTTCACGGTCGGAAGATGGCTTGCGCCAGATACTGGTTGAATCCGGCCTGGTCAGTGCTGAGCAGCTAAGCGGGCTGACCGGTGGCAAGGAGAGACCCAGGCTGGGCCAGCTGCTGCTGGAACGAGGGGTTATCACCACTCAGCAGCTGGCGATAGCGCTTGGACACCAGTTGAATGTTCCTTACATCAACCTCAACACCTGCCAGGTTCAGCCTGAAGCACTGCGGTTAATCCCCGGACCGGTAGCCAGAAAGTACAACGCTATCCCGCTGGCGATTAAAGACAGCGCGTTACAGGTAGCGATGGCGGAGCCGGATGATGTCCTGGCGCTCGAGGCGCTGGCGGCCCGGGCCCAGCTCAAGATTAAACCCGCGGTAGCGGCCGTTGACGAAATCCGGGAAGCCATCGACCGTAATTACCAGGCGTATGGTGAGATTGAAAAGGAGTTCAGCCGGATTCCTGCCCCGGTACCAAGCACCGAGGAAAGGGTTTCCACGGAAGCCATCGCGGGGGCACCCGCGGTCCGGGCGGTAAGCCTCATCGTCGAGGAAGCGGTTAAGAGCCGGGCCTCTGATATCCATATAGAGCCCGGGGAGGACAGGCTGCGGGTGCGTTACCGCATCGATGGAGTGCTCCATGAGACGATGTCCTTACCCTTAACCGCCCATGCTCCCCTCATCTCCAGATTGAAAATTATGGCTAATATGAATATCGCCGACCACCATCCTCAGGACGGCCAGTTTTCAGTCAAGGTGAGAAAGCGAGAGATAGATGTCAGGGTAGCCACTATCCACACGACATACGGCGAAATGGCAGTACTGCGTATTTTAAATAAATCATTCGCGGCCCTCAGCCTCGCCGAGGTCGGATTCGCACCGGACAACCTCGAGGAATACGAGCGGATGCTGAAATCTCCCTATGGTATGATTTTGAGCAGCGGTCCCACCGGCTCGGGTAAGACCACCTCCCTCTACGCCTCGGTCAACCACCTCGACCGCAAGGGGCGCAACATCATCACGGTCGAGGACCCGGTGGAATACCGGTTTAAGGATATTAATCAGATCCAGGTCAATCCCCGTGCCGGACTGACCTTTGCCACCGGCCTGCGAGCCATAATGCGGCATGACCCCGATATCATCCTGGTAGGAGAAATACGTGACGCCGAGACAGCCGGTATCGCTATCCAGTCAGCCCTCACCGGCCACCTGGTACTTTCCTCGGTCCACGCCAATGATTCGGTAGGGGCTCTTTTCCGCCTGCTCGACCTGGGGGTAGAGCCGTTTCTTGTTTCCTCGGCCCTTATCGGTGTTGTTGCCCAGCGGCTGGTACGCCGCATCTGCCCGCACTGCCAGTATCTCTCTTCCGTCCCGGTTGAAGAGCAGCTTGCCTACTCCCGGGAAATGGGGGAGGAACGGACTGAATTCGTTTACGGCAGCGGCTGCAATTCATGCAGTAATACCGGTTACCTGGGACGCACCGCCGCTTTTGAAATCCTGCGGGTGAGCGATGAGATAAGGAGCATGCTGGTTGCCGGAGCCGGCGCAACTCAGATACGGACTCAGGCACAGAAAGAGGGGATGGTAACCATGTGGCGTGATAGCATGCTCAAGGTGAAAGAAGGTATTACCACTCCCTCCGAGGTAATGCGTAACATATTCTCCATCGGTTAGAGGCGATGAATTATAACTATCTGGGCTATAACGAAGATAAGCAGGTGGTAAAAGGCACGGTAGTTGCCTCGAGCCAGGAGGTGGCGGGGCAGCTCCTGGCACATGACGGCTACCGGGTACTCAGCTTGAAGCCGGTAGCCACTTTTACTCCCAACTGGGAGCAGTTGTTCCCGTCCCTCTACCGGGTAAAGCCGGCATCGATAGTCATGCTTTCCCGGCAGCTGGCGCTGCTCCTCGAGTCCGGCATCGATATCGTTACTTCCCTGGAACTGTTACGGGGCCAGGAGTCCAGCCGGACTTTAAGGAGGGTGCTGGAGGAGATAGTCTCCGACCTCCGCAGCGGTCACCGGCTCTCAGCGGCGCTGGACAGGCATCCTGAAATCTTTCCTCCCGTTTACCGCCGCTCGCTGAGTGTGGGTGAGCAAACCGGGGGTCTCGAAACAGTGCTGAGGCAGGTGGCCGACCACATGGAGAGAGAAAACACTACCGCCAAAGAGGTGAAGGGCGCTTTAAGATATCCCGCCATTGTTGCCGTGGTGGCCGTTATCGTGATAGGGGTACTGGTCACCTTTGTCCTGCCGGCCTTTACGGACCTTTATAGCTCCCTGGGGGCCGAGCTGCCGCTGCTGACCAGGATGCTGCTGGATGCCGTTGACGGTCTTCAACAGTACGGGCTTTATCTTATGGCGGCAGCAGCGGGTGTCATTGTTGCCGCCCTCACCTATGTTAAGACACCGGCGGGAAAGTACCAGTGGCACAGGCTGCTGCTCAGGTTACCCCTGATGGGGCGGGTTATCCAGCTTGATGAGCTTGCCCGCTGCTGCCGGAACATGTCGCTCCTGTTTCGGGCAGGCCTGCCGCTGCCTGAAATCATGTCCCTCGTTGTCCAGGGCAGCAATAACAGGGTGCTGGCAAAGGCCCTCAGTGATGTTCGGGAGGACATGCTCAAAGGTGAGGGTATGTCCCGGCCGATGGCAAAGAACCCG